>NZ_FR889207.1:166777-201966 GCF_000432215.1 Anaerostipes sp. CAG:276 | reverse complement strand
CTAACTATGGAGAACAGACCGGAGAGATGAGTTTTCTCCATATCAATTATTACGAACAGAGGGCAAAAGGCGGTGTCGGCCTTATTATGGTGGAAAATGCCAGCGTAGATTCCCCTCTCGGCTCAAACGGTACAACTCAGATCAGAATCGACCATGACAATTACATGCCCCGCTTCTTTAAGCTCTGTGAGACCGTTCATTCTCACGGTGCATGTATCGGATTACAGCTAAACCATGCAGGTGCGTCCGCTCAGTCTAAGCGTACGAATATGCAGCCGGTGTCTGCTTCAGATATTCCGTCTAAGGCAGGCGGAGAAATTCCTCGTCCGCTCACAAAAGATGAGATTTACGCGATTGTTAAAAAATATGGAGAGGCCGCTGCACGCGCACAGGCTTCAGGATTTGACTGCATTGAGATTCATGCGGGACATTCCTACCTGATCAGTCAGTTCTTATCTCCTACGACAAACGTCAGAACCGATGAATTCGGAGGTTCTCCGGAAAACAGAGCCAGATTCGCAAGACTGGTCTTAGAGGAAGTCAGAAAACAGGTTGGACCGATGTTCCCGATTTTCGTACGCTTAAGTGCCGACGAGTTTATGGAACATGGAAATACCCTGGATGATACTTTGGACTACCTCCAGTATTTCCAGGAAGAAGCCGATGTTTTCGATGTTTCTGCGGGATTAAACGGTTCCATCCAGTATCAGATCGATGCCAATTACTTAGAGGACGGCTGGAGATCTTATATGGCAAAGGCCGTCAAAGAAAAATACGGAAAACCGTGTGTGACGATGGGTAATATTCGTGATCCTCGTGTTGCTGACGATATTCTTGCCCGCGGAGACGCTGACATCATCGGTATGGGACGCGGTCTCATCGCAGATCCGTGCTGGGTGAAAAAGGTTGCCACAGGGCACGAAGATGAATTAAGAAAATGCATCTCCTGCAACATCGGATGCGCAGGAAACCGTATCGGTGTCAACCGTCCGATCCGCTGTACGATCAATCCTACAGTAAACGACGGTGCCGATTATAAAAAGCATAAAATCAACAAACCATGCAACGTTGTCGTGATCGGAGGCGGTACTGCCGGTCTGGAAGCCGCATGTACGGCTGCGGAAGTAGGATGTACAACATTCTTATTGGAAAAAGAAGATCATTTGGGAGGACTTTCTGTAGAAATCTCTAAGATTCCTGACAAGAAACGTCTGGCTGATTTCCCTCACTACCTTCAGGTAAGAGCTTCTAAATTAAACAACCTGTTTATTTTCAAGGGACAGGAAGCCACACTGCCGATGATCAAGGCTCTGCACCCGAATATCATCGTCAACGCCACAGGATCCAATCCTCTGCTTCCGCCGATTAAAGGTCTTCACGACCATATCGACAAAGAAGGCTCCAAGGTTGCCTCTATTTCCGGCATGATCAATCATCTGGCTGACTATCCGGAAGACTGCACAGGCAAAAAGGTTGCTGTCATCGGAGGTGGTGCCGTGGGACTGGATGTGGTAGAATATTTCGCACCAAAAGGCGCAGAGGTGAGCATCGTAGAGATGATGCCTGCCATCGGTAAAGATTTAGACCCTGTTTCCAAATCCGGTGTGAATGCACTGATGAAAAAATATGAGGTCAATCAGATGCCAAACACTGCTCTTTGTGAAGTAAAAGCTGATTCCTTCCTGGTAAAGGCAGACGGTGAAGAAAAAGACCTGCCGTTTGACTATGGATTCGTATGTCTCGGAATGCGTGCCAACGCTCCGGTTCTGGAGGAGATCCGTGAGGCATATGCGGATACCAACGTAGAAATTATCAATATCGGTGACAGCGTCCGTGCAAGGCGTATCATCGACGGTGTTCAGGAAGGACATAACATTTTAAGAGTTCTTTCCGACATGGAATACTTATAAAAAATATTCGCCAAACTCTTTTCATAACAATTCCATAATAATAGAAAGAAAGGGAACCTTCATCATATGGTTCCCTTTCTTTCATCTATCTTCTCTTATTATTCATGAAGTTCTAACGGAAGTCCGTCGGGGTCATGGAAGAATGTCATCTTTTTTCCTGTAAAGGTATCACGTCTGATATCTTCTGTCTCAATTCCCGCCTCATTTAATTCTTTTATTGTCTCCCCAATATCTTCAACATGAAACGTGAGATGTCTGAGTCCGCATGCTTCCGGATAAGACGGCCTTTCGGGATGTCCTTTTCCTGAAAATATCTCCAGCTCACAGTCACCCTGCTTCAAATCCAGTTTATAATCTCCTCTGTCCTCACGATAATTTTCTCTGAGAATCTGAAATCCAAGCTGTTCCGTATAGAACTTTTTTGACTTCTCGTAGTCACTGACGATCATCGCAATATGATGTATTTTGTTTAATTTCATTCTGGCTCTCTCCTTTTTTGTCACAATTCTGTATTTATTATATAACAAGCATGAAACCCATAACCTTTTGACCCTGGTATCATATTATAAAGTAAAAGAAAGGGGTTGTTTTATGGATAAATGCTGCTGTCATACTCCATGCTGCCCGGCTCCGGTTCCTGCGGAACCGATTGATTTTTATGCCCAGTATGGAACTTCATATAATGGAGCCTCCGGGACATATGTGTCCTTTTTTCCTGTTTTTCAGGAAGGTGATGGAATCCGGCTTGAAAATGATACAACGATATCGCTGAAACCAGGATATCTCTACCTCATAGATTTTATCTTTCTGGGAACTGCGGAAGCTGACGGATACATGCAGATTCTTCCTTATATCAACGGTTCCCCCCGTCTGCTCTATTCATTTTTTGCACCTGCCGGAACGGAACGCAACACTTCCGCTTCAGGCAGTTTCACAACAAATGAGGCCATCTCTTCTGAAGCACAGTTGTCATTCCGTCTCACCTATTCCTCTGTCACAAGGAATATTGATCTGAGCGGAGCCGTATCGGTGACGCCTCTTCAGAGATATTGACACCATCTGTTTTCTGCACGGTCATTCAAAAACCGTGCAGAAAATGGAATCGAGATCTGGCAGAAATGCGCCGTTTTTACTTCTTCTTTTTCTCAATCTTAATCGTTGATACAAGGGCATAAATAACTGCGGCGATTGTAACTGCCAGCGCCGCATAAAACAGCCAGCCGATTTCAAATATCATTTGAAGTGTATTCAGTAAAAATATAATTCCAATCAGCAGAAAGATGACTGCTGACTGCCGGTAATGTAGTTTTTTGTCCATTTCTTTCCGTTCCTTTTTCGATGCAAACAGATAGGCATTATTCAATAGAAATCCCTTCTCTTTGAAGTAAAAACAACTGGCTGCAAATGAACCTGCCGATATAATAAGCAGTATCATAATAAGAAACTTCTCTGTCATATTCATCCTTCACCTTCCAAAATGGCTTATTTCTGAAAAATATCAATCACATGGCTCGTGACTCCTAAAAGATCTTCGCGCTCGCACATGGCAAAGTGATATTTTAAATATATCTCAAAAGTTTCATCATCCATGGCATCTACCGCTTCTCGCATAAATAGAGAACAGCCGTCTGACGCAGCATAATGCAGTCTGGATACAGGAAATACAGACATCAGTTCGTCAATGTCCTCCTTTCGGACAAGTTCAAATAAATCTTTTGGCTGGGATCTGGAAGCAAAGGTTTCCGGATCGATCAGACCCTTCTCAATATACTCGGAGACGTTGATATTGCCGCGGTTAAATCCTTCGTCGAGGAGACATCCATCGGATATCACATGTGCTGCAAAGATCACCCCTCCCTGTTTTGTCACGCGGATCGCCTCAGAAAGAGCCTGTCTCTTGTCTTCTTTGGTGTAAAGATGGTACAGTGGACCTAACAGCAGCGTTATATCATATTGGCTGTCCGAAAAATCGGATAAATCAAGGGCATTCCCCTGAGTAACCGTGATCGTCTCATCCGGCTGAATATTTTTCCGGAACATTTCAATGTTATGTTCCACCAGCTCCACCGCATCAACTGCATATCCCTGATGCGCCAGTGCATGTGAATAGCGGCCGGTTCCCGCTCCGATTTCCAGTACACGGTCATCGGGTTTTATATACTTGTCTATGTAACGCATAGTAGTAAGGAATTCAACTGATCCATGCTTTGACATAAGACGGGCATCCTCATTGAAACTGCTGTAATGGTTTATCAGATATTGGTTTGTTTCCATACTATGTCTCCTCTATTTATAATCAAATTACTGTTTGCTTTACTCGGCTGCTTTGCTGTACAAAAAACACTGGAGATCAATCTTTTTATGTCCTATCTTCAGTATGACATCTTTTTCACCAGCACGCTGAAAGCCCCTGCGCTCATAAAACTGATAAGTACATGCGTTATCCGTATATAAATATATATTCTTTCCCTTTTCTCTTCGTGCAAATTCATTAAGCAGGAAACTTCCAGTTCCTTTGGCTTTCATCTCAGGATTGGCGGCCAGGAACAAAATCTCTCCGTCCGGCGAAGTTTGTTTACAGTAACATGTAAACATTTCCCTGTTTGCCTCATCATAGACGCCGGAACCTCCTCTCGCAAAAAGGTTCTGCAAAACATCAAATACTTTCACGTAAAACGATTTCCAAAAAGAACGGTATTTCTTATCCTCACCTTTGATTTCAGCAAGCAGTACTCCTGCAAACATATCCCCCGCATATGCTGCAATCACCTGAGTTGCACGGGCAAGCGACAAATACCAAAAATATCTGCCGTATAAATTCAGCAAGAGTTTACTATCCATGTACCAGTCAAAATGCATCCCTTTCACCGCAAATTGAACTGCTTTTTTATGGTCTCTTTTATCCAGTTCTCTGATTTCTAACTTCATGAAATTCTTCTCCATAAATTTTGGTTTCTATATCCCTCATCTATTCAGTGTCATAGGCGTATACCGTATCCCATCTGTAAGCTGTTCGTCATCCACAGCCTGAAAACCCAGCTTTTCATAGACTGGTACAGCATAAGGAGAAGCATTCACTGTTATTTGCTCGGTCCGGCTCTGTGCCAAAAAATAGTTCCAAAGGGCTCGTCCGATTCCCTGTTTTTGTATCTTTTCTTCTACAAAAAAGAGACTGATATGATTTCCCCTCATCGCTAATACACCTACGACAGCTCCGTCAATTTCCGCTCCAAAGATCTCTAATCTTTCTAATTCTCTCTCATTGCGGATAAAATCATGAAATGTAAGGATTCCTTCTTCCGAATACTCCGGTGCTTCAAATTTCAAAAAGGTTTCCCACACCAGATCCACGGCCTCCTGAATCCTTGAACGATACAGTCTTGCAATTTCCATACTCATTTATTTTCTCCCCGGCTTTGGCTGTTTCTGTTTTTTCAATTATATCTGTTTCTCGGGGTTCTATCAACTTAAGTTTACTTTCAGATAATGGAAACTGCCGGAATCTAACTTACAATTCCGGCAGATAACCTAATTATAATTTTAACCTTCTTTTTATCTTCTCAACAGCTTTTTTTTCAATACGGCTCACATAAGATCTCGATATATGAAGTTCTTTTGCCACCTCTTTCTGAGTCATGGGTTTTTTGCCATATAATCCGTATCTCATAATCAGAGTCGTTTTCTCTCTGGACGGTTCCATCTCATCCACCATTTTATACAAGTCTCTGATTTTCTCCTTCAGGTCCAGTTCATCTACGATATCGTTTTCATCCGCCCCCAGTACATCCAAAAGATTAATTTCATTCCCCTCTTTATCAATCCCAATCGGCTCATATAACGAAGTGTCCTTTGCACTTTTTCTTTCCTGTCTCAGCATCATGAGCAGTTCATTTTCAATGCATCGGGAAGCATAGGTCACCAGCCGGTGCCCTTTCTCCATGTTATAGGTATTGATCGCTTTAATCAGCCCAATCGTTCCCACGGATATCAGATCGTCCTTATCCCTGTCAAAGTTATTATATTTTTTAACAATATGGGCAACCAGACGGAGATTGTGTTCTACTAATATGTTCCTGGCCTCCATGTCCCCCAGGCGGCTTTTCTTCAAGTAATATTGTTCCTCTTCCTGTGACAGCGGTTCTAAAAATGCCTGCAAGTAAAGCAACCTCCAAGCCTTTTTAACATTGTATGCCTTCCTCTGTCCAATAGTGCTTTTCCCTCTAAAAGATATTTCATCTGCTGTAAGGGTTCTCTCAAATGTGTTAAACTTACAATATCATATATTTTATTCAGGAGGTATGCTATGAATGTTTTATTTCATATTGATGAGAGTTTAAAGTGGGCAATGGTTCTGGGAAATATACAAAATATGATTCAATATTTTGATCAGGAAGCCATGCATTACCGAATCGAGCTGGTGGCAAACGGCCCGGCTGTCTGTGAACTTCAGGATGCCGTCTCAGAAAAGATGGGTTTTAAAAATGCTCTGCTTTCTCTTTCCTCAAACATTCGGATCTGTGCCTGCCGCAATGCACTGCGCGGAAACCATATTTCTCCTGAACTTCTGCTGCCGTTTGTTGAAATTGTCCCGGCAGGTGTAGTGGAAATTGCTCTTCGGCAGACGGAAGGTTTTTCATATATTAAACCTTAAAACAACCTTCGGGAACATAAACAAATTCTCTGATCTGTGGTATGATAATGTAAAAACAATACAGGAGATGAGAGAATATGAAGAAATTAAAAATCGCAGCATTATTATGCCTTTTGTGCCTTCTGACCGCAGGGTGTGCAAAAAAAGAAAAAAGTCAAAAACAAGACGGTCACATTGGAATACCAGAACAAGAAATATGAGGGCCAGTATACCGGTCTCATGAAAAATGACAAGCCAACGAAAGGAACTTTTTCCTATAAAAAGGGAGATGATTACCTCGCCTACAAAGGCATAATCTCAAATGGTAAAATGTCCGGAGAAGGAACCCTTGATACAAACCTGATGACAGCCTATTTTATTGAAAAAAAATGTGAAGGGCGCTACAAAGGCATTGTCTCCGGCGGCAAAGCCAGTAAAAAAGGAAGATTTGAATTTGTGTCTCCAAAAGACTTCAAAAACGCCGTCTATCAAGGAAGCTGGCATGCGAACATGGCAAACGGCAAAGGACGTCTTGACTTCTCTGTCGGAGGAAAATGGGCTATGACCGGCCATTTTGACACCGGTTATTTTGATCCCACCACTTTTAAAATCTATCAAACGATGGGGACTTTTGAAGAGATCGAATATAAAATTTCTCCAAAAGCAAAAACATTTATAGAAAAAAATGATTCCTTATTTATGGCAAAAAAAGAAACTGATCTGACACCTTATGTGGATTCTTCGCTCAGTCACCATGATGTTTTAAAAAAGTCCGGTGATTACGGCGATGAACTTATGAAATTTTCTGACTATACAGTTCTGAATACCGAGCTGAATGAAAAAGTCTTTGGCAGAAATCTATCTCTGGTTCTTCTTGGTCTGCCCTCTGAGAATGCATACATATACGTTATCTGCCTGGACCCTTTAAAGGATGTTTCTTTCAACAGCACTCAGACCGTATATTGACTTCCTCTTTCCTCTGCAGAGTATACAATGCAGTCCGGCAAAAAATAAAAGTACTGATTGTAGCAGGCAGTTTCTTAAAACACCAGTAGCAATACGGAGGGGAAAACTATGAAAAATTTAAAGTTTACAGCTGTTTTTATCTTATTGGTCTTCTGTCTCACCGGATGTTCCAACCGTGTAGAAAATGAAGAAATGACCCTATCTTTTTTTGACAAAGATTTGAAAGGAAAGTTTTCGGGAACTCTGAAAGACAAAAAACCAGAAGGCAAAGGCACTTTTGTCTTTAAAAAGAACAAACAATA
The DNA here is from genome assembly GCF_000432215.1 of Anaerostipes sp. CAG:276. Lineage (NCBI taxonomy): Bacteria > Bacillati > Bacillota > Clostridia > Lachnospirales > Lachnospiraceae > Anaerostipes > Anaerostipes sp. CAG:276. Next base: position 194,158 of record NZ_FR889207.1, on the reverse strand, counting down.
TCTCACCTACAAGGGAAATTTCTCTAAAGGCCGTCCGGAAGGCAAAGGTTCTGTAAAAACAAACCTTGCCAAAGTCAAACTCAGCGCCACAGATACAACCGGTGTATATGATGGAGAGACATTGAACGGAAAATTTCATGGCAGCGGCAAATACAAAGTTCAGAGTCCGGCCAATCTAAAATCTACCTATACCGGCCTCTGGAAAAACAATCTGCCGGAAGGAACCGGAGAATTAGTGTTTGACGACAAAGATTATCCCAAACAGGCAGGCACTTTTACCAAAGGTTATTTTACACCAAATGTACTGGAATTTTTTAATACGCTTGGTTCACTCTCCAGTATGCCCTTTTCTATTTCCTACAAGGCACAGGAATTTATTTCCGGCCATGAGGAACTATTCCCTGCAAAGAATTTAAAACAGACAAAAAAATATACAGATACTTCGATCAAGTATCAGTAGATCTTCAAACATCCGGATCAATACGGAGATAAAATTGTACGGTTATCCGATTATTATATTGTGCAAATGGATTCTTACTCTGCATTCGGATATGATTACAATGAGATTCTTCTGATAGATCGTTCCGGAAAACATGTATGCATCGTGTATTATCTGGATGAATTAGAGAATATTTTTGAATCTGACTTTGTGGATGTATATGGTATCCCAATTGATACATCGTCCTATGAAAGCAAGAGCGGAAAAACTATAAAAACTTGTATCCTCGCAGGAAATTATTTCAAAAAGGTGAAGTAAATCTGAAAGAAAAATCATTATAAAAAGGCCATTCTCCTTGTAGTGACAGAGAATGACCTTTTTCTCATACCCACAGGGCAAACCGTATTTTATACATTCCCCCCAGACACATGTTTTATATATTCCTCAAGGCACATGTTATTCTTTTTCATTTCCTTTGCGGCTTTCCTGCCCACATACCGGTAATGCCACGGCTCATATCCGATTTTTGTAATATTTGTTTTATTCTTTGGATACCTGAGAATAAAACCGTATTTCCAGCTGTTTTCCATAAGCCACTGCTGTTCTTCCCTCTTTTCCTGTGTCTCATCAAGCACTGGATAATCAACTGCAACGATATCCACTGCCAGCCCCGTCTGATGTTCACTCCGGCCCGGAAGCGCAACCCATCTGGATGCCTTCTTCCTGGCCTCAGCCTCCGTACATCCCTGATTCAAATACTTATTGATATCGCGCTCCAGAAGATATGTCTGGCGCTCTTCTGTCCGGTATGCAGAACAGACGGAGGGATAAAGCCCTCTTTTTCTGGCCGCATTCATCATTTTCTGCAGATCCGGCAGTATCCTCCGGTCTACCTGGCACCCATTATTTAATGTAGTCAGGTCAGGCTGAAAACCATCCGGCACATAATTTTCATGATTTATTAAGATTAGGTTCCAGGGAATATGAACTGTTTGTTCTTTTTGTTTTGGCCTTACAAATCTGCTGACCGGTATGGTATTCTTTACCGGCTGCTGCGTAGAAGTACAGTACTGTATCACGAGGACCGTCAGGAACCAGGTGCCTATGATCTCTAATATAAGCAGTACAAAATACTTATGTCTCCTCCGTATATATTGTTTCTTTCTCATTAGTCCGTCATCCTTCTTTCCAGAGAATATGATCTCTGGTATTATCATACCCGGACCTTGTATCACAATTCAGTCAAAATTCCATCGAAGTTGTATCATCTGCTGACACTGTTTTGATCTCCGCCATTTCCCTCAGGATGAATATAAAATTCCCCTTCTTCCGCAAACTTTTTGCTGAAGAATATAAATAAATAGTATACTTTTTCACTGCCTGACCTGTATGTTACAAAATAGTTGTTTTTTACCGCAGCCATTTTGTTTGTTTCTTTCAAACCAAGATACCGGCCCCAGATCCCTATGATCTTCTCAGCATCCGAAGGCTTGATTCCGGCTCCTTTTACACTGTCGATACTCAAAATCTTATGTGAAGAATCATCAATGACCGCCACTAAACTCTGATCCCCTGATTGTACCGTCACGCTGTGAATTCTCAGACGTCTTGCATAATTTTTTGTATCCAGACAAGTCGTTGTGGTTTCATAAAACATCATTGTATTCTTATTCAAAGCAAGCTTTGGAAACATTCCCATTTCTTTTAGTTGTTTTAATTCTTTCATACAAACGTTTTTGAGTTCGTCTATCTCTGCCGATCCCCACTCATAAGTCTGGTTCGTCACGGCAATCTCCTCCGCTGAGTTATCTGCTTCCGCAATGAGTGATAATTTTTCCTCTATAGTTAAGGTATCTGTCCGGATTTCCGATGTATCTTCCACCTTGTCCAGTTCCACCCGGCCTCTCATTTTCTTATCCTGATACCCCGATATCAGAGACGGCCATAGAATACAGGAGGCTGCCAGGACCGCTGAAAAAAAGCAGATCAAAATATTCTTAAATTTCATCGGACCTCTCCTTTCTGAGCTGAACGGTGACTGCCGTTCCTATTTCCAGCCGGCTCTCAAATTCCATCGTTCCGCCGTGCAGTTCCACGATCCGGCGGCAGAGAGAAAGTCCAAGCCCCGCTCCGCCTTCTTTTCTTGCTCTGGACTTATCTGCCATATAGAACGCTTCCGTTATTCTGTTCATATCTTCTCTGAGCATTCCCCTTCCGTTGTCTTTTATCACAAGGGTATAGCCGTTTTCATCTGATCTCCCTTCAAAACGGATCAGTCCGTCGGCATCCACTGCTTTCCTGGCATTATCCAAAAGATTCACACAGAGACTCTGCAGCAGATCCGGTTCTCCCCATATGATCCCCTCTTCAAAAGAAGTTTCAAGCTGGATACCTGATGCTTTTAAAAGAGGCTCTGTGAGATGAATGACTCTTTCAGACAGCTCAGCTGCCGGGACCGGTCTCATGGAAATTTTCTGCTTGTCCAGAACGATCAGGTCCATCAGCTTCAGAGACAAAGCCTCCAGACGCTTCCCCTCCTCAAAAATATAATTCGCCGCCTGAAATCTCTGCTCCTCACTGAGTCCTCTGGACCGCAGGGTATCTGCGTATCCTATGATAGAAGTCATAGGCGTTTTCAGTTCATGTGCAAAGCTTCCCATAAACATCTCCTGGCGCAGCGCAGAATCTTCAAGTTCACAGATCTTTTGTTCCAGCTGCTCTGCCATTGTGTTAAAATCTCCGGCGAGAGAACCGATCTCATCCTCGGACACCACCTCCGATCGAATCTTTAAATCACCTGCTGCGAAGTTTCTGACTGCCCGGGAAAGGATCCGCAAAGGCTGGGTCAGCCATCTGGACAGGCAAAAGACAGCAATTCCCAAAGTTACGACCAGAATAACGGAAATCTTCTGATACAGCTTCATCTGATTTTCTTTTAATTCATAAATCGGGGTAATATCTCGTACATTTTCCAGGTAAAATACTTCTTCATCTACGGTGAAGCGGCATGCCGACTGCAGATAATACCTGCCGTCCTGTTTAAGAATGGAGTATCCTGTATGTTTTTCGTCCAGCGCCTTCATTACTTGATCTGGTACACGAAAACTCAGATCCGAAAACAGCTCCCGGAAGGAACTGTCACATATCCGAAATTTTCTTTCTTTTCCCGGTGACGAGAGACTGATTGATCCGGCCAGCTTTTTAACCGTGTTTTTAGGTGAACCGCTGTCCGGAGGAGATACGGCAATAGAAGCCCCCAAAGTTGCCCGGAAAATATTGTTTTCCTGATATGACATCTCTGCGGTCTGGCGCAGAGATGACTGAAAAGAAGACTGGATCAAAAAATACCCGCCAACACTGAATGTGAGCATAGTAAGTGAAATAATGCTTAAAAATACTTTCCAGGAAAACTTCATTGCGAATCCTCCAGGCGGTAGCCTACCTTATAGACCGTTTTTATTTTGTGTTCCCATCCGATCTTTTTTCTCAGTCGCTGCACGTGCAGATCGACTGTCCTGCTGTCCCCCATGTATCCGCTGCCCCAGATCTTCTCATAGATAAAGTCCCTGAATAAGGCAATGTTTTTATTCTGTATCAGGAGCAGCAGCAGTTCATATTCTTTGACTGTCAGATTTACAGGCTGCCCCTGTTTTTTTACAATTCTTGCGGACATATCAATCTCCAGGTCTCCTTCCTTCAGACGGCTTTCTGTCTTCTGACAGCGCCTGAGGACCGTCTCTACCCTGGCCAGCAGTTCCGCAATTTCAAATGGCTTGGTCAGATAATCGTCTGCCCCTGCCTTCAGTCCCTTTACTTTATCTTCTGTATTGGCCTTGGCCGTAAGAAATATGACCGGAATCTCAAGCGGCCTGATGTAGTCCATCAGCTCATAGCCGTCTATCTCCGGCAGCATGATATCCAAAAGAATCAGATCAAATCCCTCCTGTTCCAGCCGGTCGGCCGCCTCAGCCCCGTCAAAGGCACAGTCACAGCAGTATCCCGCTGCCGCAAGATTCATCTGGATTAAATTAGATATAGCCGGCTCATCCTCGACGATTAAAATACGGTTCATATTCCTCTCCTCTGCTTTTCATTTATTTGTCGAAAAATATAACAGATCCTTGTATCATTTTTGTATCCTCAGCTGCTAATGTCCATTATAAATTCAGAAAATCAAAAGGCTCCTTATCCTGTAAAAAGTGCATAAGCATATAGGCACACATGATGGCCACATGTTCTTCTTTAAGAATCCTTTTTACTTCTTCTCTGTCTGCCAATACGATCTCAATCTCTTCGGAGTCTTCCTGTCCCTTCTTACTCGGTGTCCCGCTGGCGTATCCATAAATGGTGGCACAGGACTCATCTGTCATGCCGACAGACATGAATCCGGGCTTTTCAAACATCGGGTCTGCATCGATCAGCTCCAGAGAAAGTCCTGTTTCTTCCTTCAGCTCCCTGATTCCTGCCTCCCGGTAGTCTTCTCCTTCTTCCACCAGACCTGCCGGAAATTCATAGATATAATCATCGATCGAATACCGGTACTGCCTGACCAGCACGACCCTGTCCCGTTTTTCACCGTAGAGGCTGTAAACAATAATGCCGTCCGGATCATTGCGCTTTGTCTTTAATTTCAGCCGTTCCATATTTTTCACCCTGGAAGCGATATAGTAATTCAACGGTTTTCCAACCCGGTTTGTGCCTTTTAAATGATACAGATTCAGATGTGGATTATCTGTCAGTCTGCTGACTTCACTAATTTTTTTCATGACGAATGCTCCTTTTCTAACGATGCTTCTTTTTGTTCTGTCTGTTTTTATATATTATATCGGAAATGCCGTCCCCGGGAAAGCCTTTCTGTTACAGGGCTAAGGCACATTCAAACGCAAGTTGCATGTATTTCTTAAAATTTCTGATACCGTACTCTGCCAGATCTCTTTGCTCCCATCTGTCTGCATGCAGATGATCCGCACCGTATAAAAATTGAACAAATGGAATCTTCCGAAACTGGGTGACCGCCAAAGCAGCAGAACATTCCATCTCAACTGCAAGGCATCCCTGTTCTCTGCGCTCTTCTATTACACTCTGGGTTTCCCTGTAAACCGCATCCGTGGTCCATGTCTTGCCGGTCACATAAGACATTCCGCATTTTTTTAAACTATTCTTTAATATATTTACAGACGATGTCTCCGCATGGATCTCCTCACTGGCCGGCATATAATGATAGCTGGTTCCCTCATCTCTTACCGCGGAAACAGGGACAATGATTTTATCCTGGACAGCGGACTGGTTCAGGACCCCGCAGCATCCAAACATCACGATCTTTTTCGCTCCCATTGCTATGATTTCTTCTAAACCGGCCGCACAGGCAGGGGCCCCCACTCTTGATAAAAAAACCGCAATACGCTTTCCGCCATAACGTATTTCATAGACCGGAAGATTCCCGTTTGCACTGCACAATTCTGCGATCTTTTTTCCATCTCTTGATTCAGCCAGCCGATCGATCATATTCGCCGAAAAAGTGGTAATGCATACCTCCGGAAAATCCGGTTTTTCTTCTATAACATTCCATGGATTTATCAGAGCCGTTTTTGCACTGTCCCAGCGTTCAAATATCGTTGCCATATCTTTTATTCCTTTCTCACTAATAAATTTCGGATTTCCTTCATCATTCTTTCCGGTACTTCTCTGTTGACCGGCATGAGTCTGCTGTACATTCTTACTCCCTGATAGGAAAAAATGATCAGGTCAAACACTGCCGGTATATCGACAGGATAGAATTCCTTCCGGTCAATTCCATATTGAAGAAAACTCTTCCATATATCAAATGACGCTAAATACTGACGGTACAAGGCATTCTCCCCGGCGGCATTTTCCTTTATGCTGAAATATTCATAAATCGCAGTGCTCAAAGAGCCTTCCCTGTCGATCATTTCCTCCTGGTAGCGTTTCAGGATATCATCCAGAATATGAACCGCAGAAAGTCCCAGTCTCATTTTTGAACGAAATTCTTCATCCTGGGAATTCATCATTTCATCCACGATTTCTTTAAAAATCTGTTTTGTGTTCTCATAATGCCCATACAAGCCTCCCCGGCTTAACCCCGTGATCTCACAAATATCTTTCATTGTAACTTCTTTAAAACCCTTCTCTGCGAACAAAAGACAGGCTTTCTCCCTGATCCGTCTCCTCGTCGCTTCACCTCTCTTATTCACGGAACCCTCCTTTCCGACATATGTGTCTATAACTTCAATATACGACACATATGTCGGAAAGTCAATAGTGTACATCTGCGAGCCATATAAAAATTCCTTCGAAACAAAAAAGTCTGTTCAGCAATCTCTTTTTTCGTTAAAAAACACATATCCAGCAGGCATTACGTCCATTTTTTGCGTGATTGGAATGAGGCATTCTAAGAGCAGAACGGAAATCATGCAGAAAATGTCTCTCGGGTGGACGCGCTTCGCGCGATAAGGTATACTTATTATATAGTTTGAAACGTGTTTATCTCTTTGTTTTTTTGCAGAAAGGATGGTTTTTATGGATTTTGGAGAAGGTATGAAGAAGGTTCTGCTGGCCGGTATCGGTGCTATGGCTGCAACCGCGGATTCCGCCAAAGATATCGTCGAGGATCTTGTAAAGAAAGGGGAACTCACCGTAGAACAGGGGAAGGTCGTAAATGAAGAGCTAAAGCATAAAGCAAAACAAAAACTGAAAGATCATGTGACTGTAAATGTTGTGAAAGACTATGGAGACTTGATAGATGCGGTGGATGATATGTCTGAGGAAGATCTGGACCGTTTAATGGATAGAATCGAGGCAAAAAAGCAGGCATCTGAAAATACTCCGGAAGATACCCCGGAGGAATCAAAAGAAGATGAGCAGTGATGTCTCTAACCGGCGGCTTCTCGATATTCTCACAGTATTAAAAAGGCATCATCTCTCAAGGGGGATGACCCCTCAAAAGCTGAAAGAGATTCTGGAAGACCTGGGGCCCACATATGTCAAGCTGGGACAGATTATGTCCATGCGCTCTGACATGCTTCCAGAAGCATACTGTACAGAATTAAAAAAACTCAGGACTGAAGTAAAACCACTGGACTTTTCTCTGGTGAAACAGGTGGTCGAACAGGAACTCTGCCGTCCCCTGGAATCTGTATTTTCTGAGATCCAGCCAGATCCGTTAGGCTCTGCTTCTATTGCACAGGTTCACTTAGCGGTGCTTGCAGACGGCGGACGAGTTGTGATCAAAGTCCAGCGGCCTCATATCCGGGAAACCATGGAAAATGATATTCATCTGCTGAAAAAAGCCGCCAAAATCATGAAAATCGCCATGGGTACCGGTGACCTGATCGATTTTCATACGATACTGGATGAACTTTGGAAAACTTCTCAGGAAGAGATGGATTTTATAAGAGAAGCGGACAATCTGGTGCGGTTTTATGAACATCAAAAAGACATTGCCTATGTCACCTGCCCGCAGGTGCTCACCGAGTTTACTACACCCCGTCTGCTCACTATGACCTATATCGACGGCATCCAGATCGATCATATTGATGCACTCCGAAAGGCCGGATATGACATGACGGAGATTGGCGAAAAAGCTGCGGAAAATTATTGTAAGCAGATCCTGGAAGATGGTTTTTTCCACGCGGACCCTCATCCGGGTAATCTGTGGATTGCGGGAGGAAAGATTGCCTGGCTGGACCTTGGCATGACAGGACATCTGTCTGAACACTATAAACAGCTGCTGCGAAAAGCTATTACAGCACTGTTAATGCACGACATCTATACACTGAAAAATGTCCTCCTCACCCTGGGAGAGCCAAAAGACCGCATCAATCATGCCAGGCTCTATACGGACGTGGATGACATCGTCAGCCGTTATATGACTTTAGACTTCGGCGAGATGCGCCTGGGCGATTTGATCGAGAAGCTCCTGGATCTTGTAAAAAAGCATAAGATCGCCATCAGCCCGGATATCACACTTCTCGGCAGGAGTATGATCACTATGGAGGGCACTCTGGCCGCCTGCTCCCCTGAAGTCAACATGCTCTCCATTCTTTCCATGCATATGTCTTCTATGATATATGATCATTTTAACTGGAAGAAGGAATTAATCCACCGGGGCCGGACAGCTTATGCATCCCTTGATAAATCCATGGAGATCCCGTCCCAGCTTTCTGACCTGTTAAATATTACAAAAAACGGGCAGACAAAATTAAATATGGAACTTACAGACGCAAATGATTTTATGAAAACTTTTCGTCAATCTGTCGGTTACCTTGTGCTCGGGATCGTCTCATCCGCTCTATTTCTTGGTGCAGTCCTGCTTTGTATGACAGAGCTGAGACCTCTGATCTTCGGTATCCCCTGGATCAGTTTTATCGGATTTGTTCTGTCCGGGCTGATCATTGTATACTTGCTGTACCGAATATTATTTCGTCCAAAATACTGAAAATGCTGTAAAACAGATGAACCTGCATCTATTTTACAGCATTTCTTTATACCTTCAAAGTGTATCTGAGGATCGTCTTTTTATTCTTTGAATCGGCCTGTCTGGCCCCTGCCACATAGATTTCCCGGTGCCAGTGATTCCGTCTTTCATATCCCTTCTCTTTGATAAACTCATCCATCTTCGCAAAGGATTCCGGTTCATCGCCGAATGGCCCCTTATGCATGATCTGAGCACACAGCCCTTCCTCCTGAGAGAAAAACTCCACCTCTTTAAGCAGCTGATGAGGCTTCTTTCGGGCAACTGCATCATACGCTTTTTTAAACATCTGCTCTGTCATCACGTCCGGCTGCTTCAGCATAATCCGGTAGACAAAGCGGTCTTTGTCCAAAGGATGCTCTGGATCAGAAGTCGTCCATACTCCTTCCAGCGGATAAACTACATAGTCATCATATAAACCGTCTATCCTGTCTGCCGAACCGTCAAGACAGGCTTTTTTATATCCGTTCTTGATCTGATATGCAAGTGAATATAAAACTCCGACTCTCTCAGAAAAATCTTCTTTATTCGGATCACCTTCCCCGCAGATCATAATATAGTTCTGCACCGGCATCCTGATCAGAGACGGCTCCTGCTTTGCGCTGTAAATCTCTTTCTCCTGTTTTCTCCATTCATATTTCATAAGAAATTTCATCTCCCTTCCTAATAGGAATAATATCACCTTGAACTTGTCATCCCATGTCATGTTAAAAAAACATCGGCAATATTTTTTGCCGATGTTTTGAAACTTCACTTTATTCTTCTTTTCGTCTGAGCAGATATCCTTCCGGAATTTCTTCTCCGAAATCCACATAGATCATCTGTCTCGGGTGAGGCGCACTCTCCATGGAAACGCCATCCTCATCCTCGATCGCTTTTACGGTCACCTGGAGGTTTTCTCCTCCCGGTATCATGACCTCGATGGTCTCGCCTGTGAGGAACTTATTTTTCTGTTCCAGCAGCGCAAATCCCTTTTCATTGTGTCCCTGCACGATGCCGATATAGGTATATTCTTTCACATAAGTATTGCTGTCATAAATCTGAGCATGTTCATCTGTCTTCCCATAATAGAATCCGGTTGTAAACTGCCGGTAAGTGCACTTGGAAATCTCCTGCCTGTAATAATCCATATTGGCAAAATATTTCTCCGGTGACTCCCTGTAATCGTCAATCGCTTTTCGGTAAGTTCTCGCAACCGCCGCCACATAGAGGGCAGTCTTCATTCTTCCTTCGATCTTCAGGCTGTCGATTCCTGCGCCGATCAGGTCATCTATGTGTTCGATCATGCATAGATCCTTGGAATTAAAAATATAAGTCCCCCGTTCATTCTCATACACCGGCATATATTCGCCCGGCCTGGTCTCCTCCACCACAGAATACTTCCACCTGCACGGATGGGTGCACGCCCCTTTGTTGGCATTCTGTCCGGTAAAATAATTGCTTAAAAGACAGCGCCCCGAATGGGAAATACACATGGCCCCATGGACAAATGCCTCAATCTCAAGATCATCCGGGATATGCTCCCTGATCTCTTTGATCTCCCGAAGAGAAAGCTCTCTGGCAGCCACCACACGGGATGCGCCCTGTTCCTGCCAAAATTTATAAGTGGCATAGTTGGTGCTGTTGGCCTGTGTGCTGATGTGGCGTTCAATCTCCGGACATTCCTCTTTGGCGATCATGAAAACACCGGGATCGGAAATGATCAGTCCGTCCGGCTTTATGTTCCTAAGCTCCCTGAAATATTCCCGGATACCGCTAAGGTCTCCGTTATGAGCCACGATGTTGGCTGTTATATAAACTCTGACTCCGTGCTCATGGGCAAAACAGATTCCTTCCCTTACATCGTCCATAGAGAAATTTTTGGCTTTTGCCCTGAGCCCGTACATTTCTCCTCCGATATAAACCGCATCTGCTCCGTAGAGCACAGCTACTTTCAGTACTTCCAAATTGCTTGCTGGTATCAGCAGTTCTGTTTTTCTCATGTTACTCTCCTGTTTTCATACTCACTGCCACCCCGTCTCCCACAGGAAGCACAGATGTCTCCAGCAAAGGATGGTTTTTCAGTGTATATAAGTACTCCCGCATCCGCTTGTGAATGGTCCGGTCTCTGCGTTCCACCGCATACCTGGATCTTACGATATCCCCATCCTGAAGCACATTGTCGGAAACTAAAATGCCTCCCGCAGGAAGCAGACGTAAAATGTGCTCAAAAAAACGGATATACTGGCCTTTGGCCGCATCCATAAAAATAAAATCAAAGGTTCCGGATAGTTCTTTTAAGATCTGGACGGCATCCCCTTTTAAAAGAGTCACTGCGTTCTGCACTCCCGCTTCGGCAAAATTTGCCTCAGCTTTCAGTATCCTTCCTTCGTTTCGTTCAATGGTTACGACAGTCCCGCCCTCCGGCTGAAACTTGTGCATATAAAGAGATGAAAATCCCACAGCCGTTCCGACCTCCAGGATTTTCATCGGCTGCTTCATCAGCACTAATAATTTCAGAAACTCTTTTGTCTCGGGCTTCACGATCGGCACATGATTCTTCCTGGCTTCGCGTTCAATCCTCTCAAGAAAAGCGTCCTCCTCCCGGATCAATGAGCGGAGATAATCTGTTACATTTTCATCTACAATCATTTTTTCTCCTTTTCACGGACATCCCCGCACAGCACAGCCATAATCTCATCAATTCCCTGAGACTGTGACAGGCTGTACTTTCCGGGAACAAACTCCGTTTCACTATATTTCGAGAAAAATTTTCTTACTTTAAATCTGTTTTTACCGATGATCAGATGCTTCTCATAAAGCTGATCGGCCACCTGTCCGGTCCCGTCTCCCTTAGAGATTACCACCTGAATCTTCCTGGTGCTGGAAGCGTCATATGCCTCGTTTGAGAAAGCATGATAAGCAAAAGAATACATGCCGAAAAATAATCCAACGATCAGACCTATAATCAGGATCTGATGGACCACCTTCCAAAAAAGCCGGAACAGGTCATCTCTATTGTTTTTTCTCTCTTCATCCTTTGTCATCATCTGTCTTTGCACTTTCCTTCCCCGCGTAAAGCTTTATACTTCTGTAATGATCGGAAGGATCATCGGATCCCTCTTCGTCTTCTTCCAGATATAATTGCTCAGCGTGTCCCGGATACAGGACTTTAACTTGCCCCAGTCGGTAATGTTCTTTGTAAGACAGCCTTCCACCGCATCTTCCACAACCTGTCTGGCTCCTTCCATGAGGCTTTCAGATTCTCTCACGTAGACAAAACCGCGGGATACGATATCCGGACCTGCCAAAATGCTGTTTCCGTGTTTTTCCAAAGTCACAGTCACAATGATCAGGCCATTTTGTGACAGCTGTCTTCTGTCGTTCAGCACAATATTTCCTACATCCCCGATGCCCAGTCCGTCTACGAGGATTCCCTGGGCAGGGACTTTTCCGGTGACTTTTCCGGCTTTCTTGTTTAGTTCCAGAACGTCTCCCTCTTCCATAACAAAAACATTCTCTTTCGGAATTCCCATTTCCAAAGCCAGCTCACTGTGACGCACCAGATGGCGGTACTCTCCGTGTACCGGTATTGCATACTGGGGCTTCGTGAGGGCATAGATCAGGCGGATCTCTTCTCTGCACGCATGCCCGGATACATGAGTATCCTGGAACACGACTTTTGCTCCCTTCATAGCCAGCTCGTTCATAATGTTTGAAACATTTTTCTCATTTCCCGGAATCGGGCTGGAACTGAACACGATGGTATCTGTCGGTTTGATGGAAACCTTCCGGTGGGTGCCGTTTGCCATCCTGGATAAGGCTGCCATTGTTTCACCCTGGCTTCCCGTGGTGATCATAACGATCTGATCGTCCGGTACATTTCTCATCTGATCTGTCTCAATCAGAGTATTCTTAGGGATCTTGATATATCCCAGCTCTGAAGCAGTCGCAATGATATTTACCATGCTCCGGCCTTCTACCGCTACCTTTCTTCCATGCTTATAAGCGGAATTGATAATCTGCTGTACACGGTCTACATTGGAAGCAAAGGTGGCAACAAGAATCCTTCCTTTTGGATGGGCCGCAAACAAGCTGTCCAACGTCTTTCCAACGTTCTTCTCAGACTGAGTATACCCGGGTCTCTCCGCATTGGTGCTGTCCGCCATCAGCGCAAGGACACCCTCTCTTCCCAGCTCCGCAAACCTTGCCAGATCGATTGCCTCTCCGAAAAGAGGAGTATGGTCGATTTTAAAGTCACCAGTATGAATGATCAGCCCTGCCGGAGTGTGGATAGCAAGTGCCGCAGCATCCGCAATACTGTGGTTGGTCTTGATAAATTCTACCGTAAAGACTCCCAGTTTTATCACATCGCCGTGTTTTACGACTGTCTTCTTCACCTGTTTTAACAGTCCATGCTCTTTTAATTTATTATCGATCAGTCCCATTGTAAGCTTTGTCGCATAAACTGGAATATTGAGCTGTTTCTCAATATAAGGGATCGCTCCGATATGGTCCTCATGCCCGTGGGTGATGACCAGTCCCTTGATCTTCTTCGCGTTTTCCTTCAAATAGGTTACATCCGGGATGACTAAATCAATTCCGAGCATCTCATCATCCGGGAAAGCTACCCCGCAGTCAACGATCAAAATATTATTGTTATACTCAAAAGCCGTAATATTCATACCGATCTGACCGAGTCCGCCGAGAGGAATGATCTTTACCGTTCCCGTATTCCTTCTCTGAGTTGTCCTCGGACGTCCCTGTGCTTTTGGTGCAGCTGTCTTCGTCTGAGTCTTCTTCGCTGCTGCCTGTGTCTTCGGCGCTGCTTTCGCCTTTGCAGGCGCCGTCTTTTTCGGTGCCGCCTCTTTCTTCTGCGGCTTTGCCTTAACCGTGAGTTCCTTCGACTCATTCGGTATCACTGCCGGAGTCTTCGGCTGGCTGTACTTTTTCGGCCAAAAGTTTTTTGACTGTTTCTTTTGCTGTTGTCCTTCTGTCTTGTTACTTACACTTGTGTTGTCTGATTTCAAAATAATTCCTCCATTATTATTACTTCCGGTTATTTTGACAATCACGACAATATCCGTACATCTTTAATTCATGATCATGGACGATGAATCCGGTCGTTTTCTCAACCTGTTTTTCTAATTCATCTAATAAATCATCGTCGAACTTTAAAACTTTTCCGCAATTCACGCATATCAAATGATGATGGTGGTGCTCATTTTTATCTTCTTTTCCGATTTCATAGCGAACGTATCCATCATCTAAATTCAATTTATCAATTAATCCTAATTCACAAAGTAACTGTATGGTACGATAAATTGTCGCAATCCCGATTTCGGGAGTGTCTACTCTAACCAATTCATAGATTTCTTCCGCGGTCAGGTGCTGGTCCGGTTTTGATGAAAGTGCCTTTAATACAGCTTTTCTCTGATTCGTCACTTTTAAACCCTTGCTCTTTAAAATTTTTATAAAAGCTTCTTCATTATAGCCCATCAAACCACCTCGAAATCCTGTTACATTTATACTGTCAAATCAAAATCCTCGATTAATTCATTGAATATCTTGGATATGATCTCAAGTTCTTCTTCATCTTCTACGATCTCATAGGAGACATAGTCCTCCTCCAGTGAGATTTCTTTCATAATCAAAACTGTCCCGTCTTCCTCCACGGAATCCGCAACAAGCAGGTAATTTGTCCCTGCCAGTGTCGTCTGCTCCAGAACCATAAATTCAATCTCCCGGCCCTGGTCATCTAAAAAGAGAATTCTGCTCTCTTTGTCTTTCATTTTATCAATCCTTTCTTTACAGAGAATCCAGATATCCCTGTAAAATCATCGATGCAGCAACCTGATCAATGACCTTTTTCCGATGTTCCCTCCGGACGCCGCTTTCCATCAATACTTTATTGGACGCAACAGTAGAAAGGCGCTCGTCCCACAAGATCACATCCAGTCCGGTTCTGCGCACTAAACTATCGCGGAAAGCTTCCGTTGCCATTCCGCGTTCTCCGATCGTATTATTCATATTCTTCGGATATCCGAGGACAATCTTTTCAACCTTATATTCGGCGACGATCTCCTCGATCCTTGCATAAGTCTTTCTTAACTTATTTTCATCTTTTCTCGTAATGGTTTCAAACGGCTGCGCTGTGATCCCCAGCTCATCGCTCAGGGCAACGCCCACTGTCTTTGTCCCATAATCAAGCCCAAGTATTCTCATAATCCCTACTTCAGCCTTGTATCAATATAATTTAAAAACAGGGCCTCGATGATCTCGTCCCTCTCTACTTTATTGATCATGCTTCGTGCATTCTTATGGCTGGTAATGTAGGTGGGATCACCTGACATAATGTAGCCTACCATCTGGTTCACCGGGTTATATCCTTTTTCCTCCAGTGCTTCATAGACATGCTCTAAAATTCTGTGCACGTCCAGTTCATCTTTCACCACAGAAAAATGCTGTGTCTGATTCTTATCCATATTATCACGTCCTTTTTCGTATCTTTTTTTTATTCTAATATATATCCGAAAAAATAGCAATGGATTTTCTACACATTTCCTGCCACATATCCTTCCCCGGTGATACCGGTGAGTTCAACTTCCACGATCTGATTTTCCAGCGGCTCTTCACTTTCCACCGCCACTTTGACGTATTCTTTTGTGTGCCCCACATAGAAATTTCCGGAGCTGTTTCTTAATTTTTCTTCGATCAGAACTGTTCTTCGTGTCCCGATCTGCCTGTTTTCAAACGCATTTTTATGTTCCTCATTCATGGCGATCAGGACTGCGCTCCTTCTGGCTTTTTCCTGATCATTTACCTGATCTTCCATGACGGCAGCCCTGGTGCCTGCTCTCTTTGAATATTTGAAAACATGCATTTCATACAGTCCGATCTCTTCCAGAAATTTTCTCGTTGCCTCGAATTCTTCTTCAGTCTCTCCCGGAAATCCTACGATAATATCCGTTGTCAGTGCGGGATCTTCGTAAGCTTTCCTCAGAATCTCTGCTTTTTCTCTTATCTCGTCCGTCGTATATTTCCGGTTCATCCGTTTCAGGGTAGCATCACATCCGCTCTGAAGGGACAGATGAAAATGCGGACAGAACTGCTCTATACTTTGAAGCCTTTTTACAAAATCTTCTGTGATGATCCCCGGTTCCAGAGAACCTAAACGGATTCGGTCCACTCCTCCAACCTTTCCTATTTCTTCGAGCAGATCAATCAGTCCTTTGTCCCCGTCAAGATCCGTCCCGTAGGAACATACATGAATCCCTGTAATGACAAATTCCCTGCATCCGTTTCGGGCAAGGCCTCTGATCTCAGAGAGGACATCTTCCATATCCCGGCTCCGGACTCTTCCTCTGGCATAGGGAATAATACAGTAGGAACAAAACTGGTTGCACCCGTCCTGAACCTTGATATAGGCTCTCGTATGTTCATTTAAATGCCTCACATGCAGGGCTTCGTATTCGCTTCCCGAAGACAGGTCCAACACCTCGGCATCCCGGCGGTGACCCTCAAAATATTTTTCAAGGATCGGAATCAAATCTTTCTTTTTATTGTTCCCAATGATCAGATCGATCAGCGGATCTTTTTTCAATTCTTCTTTTCCCACCTGGGCATAGCATCCAACAGCTGCCACCACGGTATCCGGATTCAGCTTCTTTGCCCGGTGCAGCATCTGTCTGGACTTCCGCTCCGCTATATTCGTCACAGAACATGTGTTGACGATATAAATATCCGCACCTTCTTTGGGACTGACGATTTCAGCCCCTGCATCCGTCAGCATGTCAAACATGGCATCGGATTCATATTGGTTGACCTTGCAGCCCAAAGTCACGACTGCGGCTTTCACATTTTTTAAACTCATGGAGTTTCTCTTTTCCTTTCGTTGTTATTGACAATTCAAATCTTAGCTTGTACACTATCGTCATTGGAGGATGAATCATGTGCGAAGTACAATTAATGCTGAATTCCATAAAAAAGGTCAACGACTTTATCAATATTATCAAAGAATATGACGGCGGTTTTTACATAATCTCGGGTTCCTACCTTTTGGACGCCGCAAGTGTCATGGACCTGTTCAGCTTAAACTTAAACGAACCAATTCTTCTCGCCTTTCAGATTCCCGAAAAAAGGGATGAGATTCTTCAAAGGCTGGAACCCTTTCTCTGTTCTTCCCCTCAGTAAATCATTCTTTATTTTACAACGATCACTTCCGTAGTTTCGATCGCTTTTTCCATCAGTTCCTCTATGACATCAGCAAGATTTTCTTCTGATTTCTCAATTTTCTTTAAGTTTCCTTTGGTCACAGGATGTTTTGCCACAAAGATTGTACAGCAGTCCTCAAACGGCTGGATCGAAGTCTCAAAGGTGTCGATCCTCTCTGCGATATTTACGATTTCCTGCTTGTCCATCCCAATCAGCGGACGAAACACAGGCATATGGCATACGTCGTTTGTGATCGCCAGGTTATGGATCGTCTGGCTGGCAACCTGTCCGATGCTTTCGCCGGTGATCAGCGCCAGCGCATCATTTTCCTGTGCAAAATGTTCTGCGATCTTCATCATATAACGGCGCATGATGATCGTAAGCTGGTCGTGCGGACATTTCTCATAAATAGCAAGCTGAATATCCGTAAAGTTTACCACATGAAGATGGATCGGCCCCGCATACTTAGAGACAATCTTTGCCAGATCCACGACTTTCTGTTTTGCCCGCTCGCTCGTATATGGAGGTGCATGGAAGTAAGTCGCATCGATGCGCACTCCTCTTTTGGCAATCATATATCCTGCCACAGGGCTGTCGATTCCTCCTGACAAAAGCAGCATGGCTTTTCCGTTTGTTCCCACCGGCATGCCTCCCGGTCCGGGGATCTCCACAGAATAAATATAGATCTGCTGTCTTACCTCGATGTTTAAAAGCACTTCCGGACGGTGCACGTCTACCTTTAAGTCCGGCCATGCATCCAAAAGTTTTTCTCCCACCAGACAGTTGATGTCCATAGAATTCATCGGGAATTCCTTATCGCCCCGCCTTGCATTGACCTTAAACGTAAAATGCTTCCTGTCATACTGGCTGTCAACGTAACGTACTGCCGCATCCGTCAGATGCTCCACATCCTTTGTCTGCTCGATCACCATCGGACAGATGCCCGTGATCCCGAAGACAGTTTTTAACGCTTCCACGGCTTCCTCATAGTCAAAGTCCTCCTGTCCTTCCACAAAGACACGCCCGGACTCTTTTCTCACCTTAAATTCTCCCACCGGCTTCATGGCATACTTGATCTGTCTAACCAGTGCATCCTCAAACATGTAGCGGTTTTTTCCTTTGATGCCGATCTCGGCATATTTTATTAAAAAAGCTTGTACTTTCATCTTCTCTCCTTCTTATCTTCTTACGAATTTCCGCAGCATCGGAACTAATTCTTCCAGTGCCGCTATGACCTGGTCCACTTCTTCCTTTGTGTTATAGACAGAAAAACTAAACCTCAATGTTCCGTCCCGGTACTCAGGGCTGAGTCCGATGGCAGACAGGGTGCCGCTTACATGGGGACGGTTGGAAGAACAGGCCGATCCGGAAGAAACATAAATTTCCCGGTCTTCCAGTGCGTGCAGCAGAACCTCACTTCTGATGTTTTTAAAACTGATGCTTGCCACGTGAGGCGCATCGCCGGAGTTGTCTTTGATCTCGGGAATTTCCGTGACCCGGCTTCTGAAATAATCTCTGACTTCCCCGATCTTGTCTGCATTCTCTTTCAGATGCCCGGCCATAATCTGGCAGGCCTTTGAGAGTCCCGCAATCCCCGGCACGTTTTCGGTGCCCGAACGCATTCCTTTCTGCTGTCCTCCGCCTAAGATCAACGGCTGTATTTTTGTCTTCTCTTTCACATACAAAAATCCGACGCCTTTTGGACCATGGATTTTATGGCCGCTCATGGAAAGCAGATCGATTCCTTCATTCTTCGGAACTACCGGGATTTTCCCATATCCCTGGATCGCATCAACATGAAAGACCACTGCAGGATTTCTGCTTTTTATCATCTTCCCGATTACTTCAATAGGTTCCACTGCGCCGATTTCATTGTTGACCAGCATACAGGACACAAGAATTGTATCCTCTCTGATGCAGTCTTTAAGCTGTTTTAAATCGATGATCCCTTTTTCATCCACGTCCAGATAGGTGACTTCAAATCCTTCATTTTCTAAAAAAAACATCGGTTCATACACAGAGGCGTGTTCAATCTTCGTGGTGATGATGTGTTTTCCCCGCCTTTTATTGGCCATCGCCGTTCCTAGGATCGCAAAGTTATTGGACTCCGTGCCCCCGGAAGTAAAAACGATCTCTTTTTCCTTTGCCTTCAGCGTCCCTGCGATGATCTGCCGGGCCTTTTTCACAATATTTTCCGCCTCGATCCCTTTTGTGTGCTTGGCAGAGGGATTTCCGTAGGATACTTCCATCGCCTCATTCATAGCCTCCAGTACCTCAGGAAAGACTTTTGTTGTCGCCGCATTATCTAAATATACCGCCATGTCACTCCTCCAATTCAAACATTAAAACCGACAGCATGGCCATGCCTGCCGTTTCCGTCCGTAAAATCCTCTTTCCGAGACTTAAGATCTGTCCTCCTGATTCCCGCAGTTCTTCTATCTCTGCCGGCTCAAATCCGCCCTCGGGGCCGATAAAAATGCCCACAGATTCCCTGCCTTTCACTTCTTTTACCAACTGTCTGGAATATTCCATTCCCTCTGCCGCTTCATACGGGACGAGAACCATGGAAAGTCCCCGGGCCATTTCTGCTGCCTCATGAAAACTGTAAACTCGGCTTACTCGCGGTATCATGCCCCTTTTGGACTGTTTTGCCGCACTTAAAGCCACCGCATTCCACCGTTCTGTCTTTTTTCTTGCTTTTTTCTCATCCAGCTTCACCACACACCGCTTCATTTTTACCGGCACAATCTCACTGGCTCCAAGCTCTATGGCTTTCTGGATAACCAGGTCCATCTTATCTCCTTTGGGAAGCCCCTGAAACAGCACGATCCTTGTTTTCAGTTCAGATTCGGCACCATGAATGTCCAAAATCCTTGCCTGAATCTTATCCCCTTCAAGAGAAACCAGTTCAGATTCATACTCCATGCCGCTTTCGCTGCAGAGCAGAACCCGTTCCCCTGCTTTCATCCTGAGAACATTCCGTATATGATTTACGTCATCACCTTCCACCCAGATATACGCTCCGTCCACCTGACACTCTTCTATAAAAAAACGATACATTATTTTCTTCTTCTCCTTGCAGTGATGGACACCCATTCCTTCATCCGCCGGGTCTTTTCAGCGAAAAATCCATACTTTTTAAGCTGTGAGAGCACCTCCTGCTCTTTTGTTTCAATGATTCCGGAAATCACAAAAGCACCGTCCTCTTTTAAGAATAAATCTACAATCGAAGTGAGGGGCAGGATTACGTCAGCAAGAATATTGGCTGCCACAATATTGTATTTCTTTTCTCCCAGTGAGCGGGCAAACTCCTCGTCTTCCAATACATTTCCAAAATGGGTTTCATACTGTTCCCGGCTCAGATGGTTGACGTCCATATTTTCTTCGGCTGCTTTTACCGCCCTGGGATCAATATCTGTCATCACGGTCTTTTTTGCTCCCAGCTTCAGGGCAATGATGGATAAAATCCCGCTGCCGCAGCCCACATCCAGCATAACCGTTTCCGGATGGATCTCCTCTTTCAGCCCTTCAATGCAAAGTCTGGTCGTCTCATGGGACCCTGTGCCGAATGCAGTTCCGGGATCGATCTCAATGACCACATCCCCGTCTTTGTGTTCGGTCAGCGTCTCCCATGTAGGTTTAATCACAATCGTATCATCCAGCCTTATCGGTTTAAAAAACTTCTTCCAGTTGTTGATCCAGTCTTCTTCTTTGGTAAATCCATATTCTATTCTGCCTTCTCCGATGTCCATAAAACTTTTCAGCCGGCCGAGCATTGTCTGGATCTTTATAGTCACATCCTCAAGATTTTCCGACTCATCAAAATAACAGTGCAAAACTGCTTTTCCGTCATCCGGCTCCTCATGGTCCGGAAGGACTTCTATAAACATCTCGTCAATTTCTTCCTTGGAGAGCGGCACATGATCTTCCACTTCCACACCTGCTGCTCCAAGTTCCGTAAGTTCATAACTGATCATATCCTCTGCCGAGGTGACTGTACGGATCGTAATTCTGTTCCATCCCATGAAATCTGCTCCTTTAAACTTCTTATCCGTTTCACTATACCAGTTAATTAGTGTATCACAGAAACAGGCTCAGAACAAGAAGTCGCGCATGGTTTTTGTAACTCCGGGATACTTTCTTAGCTCTTCCTCTTTTTCCTTTGGACAAATCACCGCGATATCCCTGCACCCCGCCTCATATGCACTTCTGATCCCTGACAGGGAATCTTCATAGATGCGGATTCGCCCCATATCCACTCCGATAAGATCCGCCGCCTCTTGAAACATGGCGATTTTGTTTTCATAAGTCCCATCGTCATAGATGATCTCAGACGGCTCAAACCAGCGGTCCAGCCGGAAAGATTCGATAAAGAAATCTATATTTTCTTTGATGGAGGCACTGGCGATCGTAAAAGGTATTTTATGCTGTTTTAAATAGTCAAAATATCTTTCTGCGCCTGACACCAGATGTAAATGTTCCTGATCCTCTCTGCAGAATCTCCGGTAGTATTCTTCTTTCAGCTGAGAATATCTGTCTTGTTCCTCCTCTGTTGCTTTCCCGTCCATCATATACTGGATATTCATAATGTTCGGAGTTCCGTTCAGCTTCGTGTGCAGTTCTTCATCCGTGATATCTCTTCCCCGCAGCAGTCTGGAAATCTCTCCCCATGCCAGCACATGCTTATCATCATCAAAAAACAGTGTCCCGTTAAAGTCAAAAATTACACCTTCATATGTTTCCATTTTCTATCTCCTATTCGTCGTAAATCACCAGTATGTCATCTTTGTAAATCTTCGTCTCCCCGTTTGGAATGATGTCCTGATCTTTTCTTCTGATCATCGCCACGAGGATATGCTCCTTTAGATCCAGCTCTTTAATTTTTTTATCTCTCCATGGATGATCTTCCTCAATCGTGATTTCCTTGAGAGAAATCTCATTTGCAGCTTCAAATGACGGAACATTCACCGCGATATCATCCCCGGCCATCATCACTGTATCTCCCTTTGGAATGATGATGTCATCCTCCCTCCGGATTACCATAGCAAGAGATCCCTCCGGCAGGGTGACATCCTTAAGCTTCTGATTCTCCCAGCGGTGTCCGGGTGAGATGTGAAGCTGCATCAGTGTCATGGCCGACTCTTCCTGATAATCGTTAAATGTTTTCCTCACGTCATTTTCTTCATCGATCAAATCAAGCCTCCGGGCCGCCCATGGAAGAAAGGTCCCCTGCACAGCCACTGAAATCAGTGCCAGGCCAAAAACAATGTGAAACACATTGCTCTGCATATATACTCCGCCGGCTGAGGCAAAGATTGCAAACACAATAGACGACGCCCCTCTTAATCCTGCAAATGAGACAAATATCTTTTCACGAAATTTCAGATATCTTCCCGTCAATATAAAAACCATCACGGGCCTTGCTGCCAGTGTGAGAAACAGAATAATCACAAGGGTCGCCGGAAGTGAAGAAACCATCTGAGACGGATAGGAGAGCAGTCCAATGAGAAAAAATGTTGCTATCTGGGCAAGAATGGTTACATTGTCAAAAAAGCGGACAACATTGGCCTTGTTTTTCGTCTTCGCATTTCCCATAAGGATCCCGGTCAGGTAAACCGACAGAAATCCATTACCTCCCATAATTCCAGCCAGAGCATACGAGATCAGAGCCGCTGCCAGTACAAAAACCGCATCAAATCCATCGGTGCAAAACTTAAACTTTCGGATAATCTTTGGTCCGGCAATCCCCACTGCCGCGCCAACGCCAGCACCCACTGCCAGCTGTAGGAAAACCATTTTCCAGATAAAATCCAGTTCTCCCCCTTTCATCACAGTCAGTGCGATCACCGTGAGCATATAAGAAAACGGATCGTTGCTTCCGCTCTCGATTTCGAGGAGAGGAGCCAGATTTCCTTCCAGATTCAGATTTTTAGAACGGAAGATGGAAAAGACAGAGGCCGCATCCGTGCAGCTGACCACAGAACCGATCAAAAAGCTTTCCGGCAGAGACAGCTTTAAGATGAAATGGCAGAAGGCACCTACCAATGCCGCCGTCATGGCAACACCTAAGGTAGAAAGTACTGCCGCTCTCCCGGCAGCAGGTTTTGCACGTTCCCAGTTTGTGGAATATCCTCCGTAAAACATGATAAAGATCAGCGCAGCGGTACATATATTTTCTGCCGCCTGAAAATCACTGAATTCAATTTTAAAGATGCCCTCAGATCCGAACACCATACCCAGGAACATAAAAATCAGGAGGCTTGGCACCCCGATTTTATCCGAAATCTTATTAGAAAAGATACAGAGCAGCAAAACAACAGCACAGAGCAGCAGGTATAATTCCATAGAAACCTCTCCAGTCATGATAACACATATTAATAAGTAGTAGCTTTAATTGTAACAAATTCTTCCATTCTGTCAAGAACAGAGCTTTCCATCAATCTATACAGACATTTTTAAAGCCCTGGTCAACTGCCAGGGCTTATTGTATGATTCCTTATTTAATTGCAGCCAATTCTATATAGCCTCTTGTCCCAATCGGCTCCAGCTGAATTCTTGGATTGCTTTCATCCCACTGACAGCCGATAACAGATGGGTCATATTTTTTCATAGCATCCCACACTTCTTCGATGGCCTGACAGTAGTTTTCTTCTTCAAATGGTTCACTCTGGAACATCAAATACTTGGCAGCAGGCAGTTCGATCACATCAAAGCCTTCCGGCACCTCACCGTCATAATCTTTGGATACCTCCACACCCTGAACATATTCTGATGTATCCGGTTTCCGGCAGGCAGGCGGCAGCCAGAGGCACACAGGCTCTCCGCTGATCGATTTGACACTTAATAAAAGTCCCCATACGTCGCATCCTACTTCCTCACAATATGCGAAATAGTCTGAGGCTTCTTTTCCCCTCTTAATGATCACCTTTCGTTCCGGCTTCTCCATCACTTGAATGAATACATTTCTCAAGTTTTCCATAATTGGTCTCCTTTCGATCTCCCTGAATTTTACGCCATACGGGGTAAAAAGATATAACGGTACAGGGTTCATGGCATATTCACGGGGATTGCATCCGAATTCACGCTGAAACGCGCGCTGATACCCATCCACACTGTCAAATCCCATCTCGAAAGCCACGTCCGCTATTTTACAGGCACTGTCTCTCAGCTTCAACGCTGATTTAGACAGACGGAGCCGCCGGATATAATCAGCAGGTGTCGCTCCCGCATGCCGTGTAAACAGCCGGTAAGAATACCACGGAGAATACAAAGATACTCTCGCCAGGTCGGCCAGCGTGATGTTTTCTGCCAGATGTTCTTCTATGAATTCCTGCATGCGCTGAACTGCCAGAATCTGTTCCCTCATACCTTTCACCTCCTTTACATCTGTCATTATAGATGGATCAAAAGAAAAACTCTCGACTATTTTTGCCTATCTGAATTTACTGTTCCAAATAGGCTGTATCCCCAATACTTTGAACATGAAATTTCCCGTCCTTATATATAATTTTAGTGACACTGGAATTTTCAAGATGTCCGGGTACTTTTTGCTCTGTCATGTCAGAAAGCATCGTTATAATCGCCATTCCATGAGAGACAACCAGGACGTTTCCCCCACCCTTTTTCTCTGTATCCTCTGCAATGCTTCTGAGCGACTTTTGCATCCGTGCCTTAACAGCCTTAAAACTTTCCGCATATCCGGTTTTATCCAGACTTTTTACGCCGTCTATCCTTTTCCTGATATGATAAGTTCCGGATTGCTTAAATTGTTTCAGGTTTTCATACCCAAGATTTCTGGAGACATCCTCCATCATTTTGGAAAATTTCTCACCTTCATAGGTTCCGAAGCAGACCTCTCTGAGCCCTTGTTGTTCTCTCAGGGGAAGTTCAGACTGACCCAATCCCTTCAGAATAATACCCGTTGTCTGCCGGGTCCTGCCCAGATCACTGGAATAAGCATAGTCAAACTCGATCCCCCTCTTTTTAAACCCGTGGGCCAGCTTTTTTGTCACCTTCACTCCTTCATCAGTCAAAGGAGCGTCAGCCCATCCCTGGGCGCGCTTTGCTTCATTCAGCATAGTCTTCCCGTGCCTGACCACATAAATCATTGTGTCTTTCCCTGTTTTCTCTGCCGCTTTTTCCTGTCTCACTTCCGGCACCTCTGTCTTCCCGGCGCATCCTCCAACAAGAAAAACACAAGATAACATGATAAAAATTGATATAATTTGTTTCAGCTTCATGGCAGTCCCTCCTCAGTCTTTTTGTTTTATCATAACATGTGAACATGAGAAGTTAAACAACACCCGGCTATTCTGCCTGGGGACCTGCCGTATGATGCATGGAAACCGGCTTCACATTGAAATTTGACCGATATTCCGTCTCGCTCCAAAAAATATCCTCGGCCACCAGACATTCCGGATTCAGTTTCACACCTTCCAGCATGATTTCCTTAAACTTCTTATAACCGGCCCGGTCGATCAGATGGCCTCCGTGCAGGTACTCCGGCTTATAATCCATGACCCATGCAGAAAACTTCTGCCAGTTGCCCAAGACCCCTAAAATCACTTCTTCCGCGGCCCAGTTAAGAAAAATCTTTCCGGCTCTCGGAGTCTGACGTCCTGTTCTTCCTCCCAGGATCACCCGGTAAAACTTCGCCGGCTGTCTGGTCCATTCGCTGGCCGGACAGGCCCTCACACATTCTCCGCACCCCACACAGCAGCATGCGTCTTTTTCTATCTTCTGTGTCTCTTCATTTTTGCTTAACACCCGTGTGGCTCTCTGTTCACATGCCTTTACACAGGCTCCGCAGCCGATACACCGCTCCGGATGGTACGTCATCCTTGCAGTTCCAATGATGCCGAAATCACACATATGAGCTTTATTGCAGTCATTGGGGCAGCCGGATATATTGATCTTGATATGGTAATGACTTGGGAAGATGATCGGTTCGATCTTCCTTGCCAGTTCAAACGTATTGGAATTGCCGCAGACACAGTGGTAATTTCCGATACAGGCGGTGATATTTCTGGCCCCGATGGTCGGATAACCCGCCTTGGGGTCCCACGGCTCCGGCTCATGGGCCACCGTATCCATATCGGCGTTGCAGAGAGTTCCGTCCACCTCTTTGATATACTGTTCCAAATAGGCATTGACTGCCGGAATATTTTCATATTTAATTCCTGGAATGTCAAAGGTCTGACGTGTTCCGAAATGGAAGTTGCCGTCACCCCAGGTCCGGGAAATGTGTTCCACATAAGAGAGATATTTTGCATCTACCGTTCCTCCGGGAACTCTCATCTGGAGCATAAACACCCCCGGTTCTTTGGACTGGCGGAAACAATTCAGCCGTACTTTGCCCACATTGATATCATGATTCATTGCTGCACACTCCTTCCTTAATCCACTAGATCTCTGGCCGTTGTGTAAGGGAATACCGGTCCGTCCAGGCAGACATAGACTTCATCGATGCGGCAGTGGCCGCACTTTCCGATGGCACAGGACATCTTTCTCTCAAAACTCATCCATATTTTTTCCGGGTCCGCACCGCAGTTTAACAGTTCCAGTCCTGTAAACTTCATCATCGGAGGAGGCCCTACGACAACAACCGCATAATCATCCCCGAAACTGCCAAATGGGATTTCTTTTACGAACGCAGTGACCATACCGGTCCTCCACCCCTCTTTTTCATCATTATCAAGAGCATATACCGTATGAAATTTTTCTTTCCACTCTTTCAATTCTCTGTGAAAGACGATCCCGGCTTCATCTTTAAAACCAGAGATCAAATGTACATCTTTCACAAAATCCTTTTCCCCGGCACATTTATGAAGGAGAGAACGGACCGGAGCCAGACCTGTTCCTCCAGTGATAACCACCAGATGTTTTCCCCTGAATTCTTCAGACGGCCATCCTTTTCCATATGGGCCCCGCAGGAACAGGGTATCCCCTTTCTCTTTGCTGAAGATACAGTTGGTCACCCTGCCCACAGAGCGAATCGTAAATTCCAGCCAGCCATCTCCCTGGGCGGAAACTGAAATCGGTGCCTCCCCTATTTTAGGAATAGAAAGCTGCATGAACTGTCCGTGGTCCGGTTTGGCTTCGGAGGCAACCCGGAAGGTCCACTCGTGTTCGCTTTCCCGCTTCACATTCAGAATCGTACATGGCTTGGGCTGAACAAAATTTTCCATACTCTTACCTCCCCTGCTGTGCCATCTCGGCTTTGATCTCGTTTACCGCATCGTTTACTTTGGAGACTGTC
>NZ_FR889207.1:161404-166719 GCF_000432215.1 Anaerostipes sp. CAG:276 | reverse complement strand
CCCCCCTGCCGCACCCGACACACATATGGCGTTTTCCAAATCGGGCCTTATAATCATGAAATTTATGAAGAATCTTATAGCGCATCCTGTCGCCTGCATTGTTTCTGAATTCCCTCTGTCCCGCCATCTGGTCAAATCCTTCGATCTGGCAGGACGCGGTGACTCTGCGCCGCTCTCCGGCCTCCGGGTTATCTCCGTAACTCAGATCTCTTGTGGAAAAGCAGGTACATGTGGAACAGGCTACCGTACAGCTGCCGCAGGAGATACACCTCTTGTCAAACTCTCTCCACATGGGATGCTTTTTTAATTCCATCCGCACCTGTTTGTCAGACAGATCCGGCAGAGTTACTTTCAGCTCATTTTCCTTCACAAAAGCAGGTGTGTAGCTGCCTTTCGGCATATCGTTAAAATATGTATTGAACGAAGCATCTTCGACCCGGACATCGGCTCCGTCTTCCCGAAACCGGACTGCCAGGGCATAGTCCTCTGTCTCATTGCTCCCCATAGAAACACAGAAGCAGGCGTCGTCCCCGCCATTACATTCCATCATGGCAAATGTTACAAGGCTGCGCATCCGCTCATAGTAAAAATCCGTATATCCCCCGTTGCCCGCATATATTTCATCCTGTATATGCTGTGCATTGATGTCGCACGGCCTGGCAAAGATCAAAACAGATTTTGCCGGATTTCTGCTCGGTTTATACTCATCCTCCGTGTAATAAAAGAGTGTCTGCTGAATGGGCATGACAACCTCCTTCACAGGATAGTCGGACTTTTCCTTCCAGACAATCTCTTCAAAATTTTTCACCTCATCATAGCGTATGATATCCGTGTCAGAATAACGCCCCTGTTTCGGAAAACGCTTCGGAGCATAGACACGGTAGTCTTTTCTCAGTGCCTCCAAGACCCGGTCAGCCTGGGCAATGTCAAGTGAATATTCCATCTTCTTGTCCCTCCATTTCTTATTCCGGTGTTCTGCCTAAAAATTTTCATGTTTCATTACTCTCATTATACTGCCGTACTATAATTATAAATAATTATAGTTTGTTATCACAATATAAGAATTTATTATCCATATATGCAGACATACTTCCTTAATGCTATAATTAACATGTGTATTTAATAACTTTTTCTATACAGAAAGGACACTGCATCAGATGAAATATAAACTAATCGCCCTGGATTTAGATGGTACCTTAAACACCGATGAAAAAACAATCACCCCGAAAACCCGGGATGCCCTTCTCAGAGCACAGCAGCAGGGACTTATCATAGCTCTCTGCTCCGCACGCCCGGTGCCGGGACTCTATAAAGATATGAAAACACTGGAACTGGAAAAACACCATGGAATCCTGATCGCCTATAATGGAGGTAAAATTCTGCGGGCCGAAGATAAAGAGATTCTTCACCAGCAGATGTTTCCCCGCGGTCTGGCCATAGAAGTTTTAAAACATCTGAAACATTATCCGGTCACCCCGATCATAGACGACGGAGAACGTTTTTATGTGACAAATAAAAATGGATATAAAGTTCAGCACGAATGTTGGAACAATCAAATGGAATGTATGGAAGTCCCATCATTAACGAACTGTCTCGATTTTGACCTGGTAAAGATTTTAATGTCCGTACGGCCGGAAGAACTTTGGGACATACTCCCAGAAGTCAGCAAACCATTTGAAGATGATCTGGTCTTCGTAAGGACCGCCCCTTTTTACATCGAAGCCATGCCAAAGGGTCTCAATAAAGCAGAGGGCCTGCGCCGTACATGTGAACTTCTCCACATCTCTCCCGAAGAAGTCATCGCCTTTGGGGACGCAGAAAACGACCTGGAGATGATCAGATTTTCCGGTCGGGGCGTTGCCATGGGAAATGCCTGTGATGCCCTGAAAGAGGCAGCCGATGAAATCACTCTGACCAACAATGAAGACGGAATTGCACATAGCCTGGAACATCTTTTGTAAAAATATGAACAGCCACTGTCATAAGAATTAGGCAGACAATCCCACTTCAATAAAATGCTCCCTTCCAGGCAGACAAGTGAAAAACAACTTGTTTACCCGGTTGAGAGCATATCACAACAGACAACACAAGATATTTATAATGAGATTTATTCTTTTAAATTTCACACTTTGATTCACATCGGGAACTTTTCCTTTCACAATGACGCTCAAAAGTACGTTCGGACACAGCTTTATCATGTTCTCAACTGTTTTATCGGCCTCCTCCTTAGAAAAAACAGGACTATGATGTTATATTCTTCATCATAATCCTGTCTCTTTATTTTTTATGTTTCCCGAAAAATCCTTTATGTTCTTCTTTCTTCGGCACTTCCCCCATGGATTCCTGGAACTTTTTAAGGGCATTCTTCTGCTCTTCGTTCAGATGCTCCGGCACCTGGACAACAAGGGTCACATAGTGGTCGCCCCGGACATTCTTGTTCCGTAAGGTTGGCACACCCTTGCCTTTCAGGCGCACACGGGTGTCTGTCTGGGTTCCTGCCTTGATCGTATAGTCATAAGGACCGTCTACCGTATTGATCTTGATCGTCGCGCCAAGTGCTGCCTGGGTAAAGGAGATCGGCTCCGTGGATATAATATCGTATTCCTGTCTCTGGAATTTCGGATGCCGGTCCACGGAAACAACCACGAGGAGATCTCCCCTCGGTCCTCCGTTTGTTCCGGGCTCTCCTTTTCCGCGGATTCTGATACTCTGTCCGTTGTTGATGCCGGCCGGCACAGTGACCTCGATCGTTTTTCTCTGGCTCACATAGCCGCTTCCGTGGCAGTCCGGACATTTTTCCTTGATCACCTGACCGGTTCCCTGGCAGTCCGGACATGTCTGGACATTTCTCACCGTTCCGAACATAGACTGCTGGGTATATACTACCTGGCCTTTACCGCCGCACTTCGGACATGTCTCCGGATGGGTGCCGGCTTTGGCACCGCTTCCGTGACAGGAAGCACACTCCTCTTTCAGAGAAATTTCCAGCTTTTTGGTTGTTCCAAAAACCGCTTCCTCAAAGGTCACATGTATCCTTGCACGCACGTGGGCACCCTGGGTCGGCGTATTGGCCGCGCGCTGGCTTCTGCCTCCGCCGCCGAACATACCGCCGAAGATATCTCCGAAAATATCTCCCATATCTCCGCCGAAATCAAAACCGCCAAACCCTCCTCCGTTGAATCCTCCGGGTCCGCCCTGTTCAAAGGCAGCATGACCAAACTGGTCATACTGCGCTTTCTTTTCAGGATCACTTAAAACTTCATAAGCCTCGGAAGCTTCTTTAAACTTTGCCTCGGCCACTTTGTCTCCCGGGTTCGTATCTGGATGATACTGTTTCGCAAGTTTACGGTAGGCTTTCTTTATTTCTGATTCTGAAGCACTGCGGGATACCCCCAGCACTTCATAGTAATCTCGTTTATCTGCCATAATCGTCTACCTTCTTTTTCCCTTATACTTCTTTGTAATCTCCATCTACGACATCGTCTGCTGCACCTGCTGCTCCGGCAGTATCTCCTGCAGTCTCCTGAGCTCCCTGGGCATTGGCTGCGGCAGCTTCATACATCTTGGTGAACAATCCCTGAGCACTGTTCATGAGCTGATCTTTTTTATTCTTAATGTCTTCTACCTGAGCTTCTGTAAGTTCAGCGTCTTTTGTCTGCTCCAACAAGTCTTTCAATGCTTTCAGGTCTTCTTCCACTTTCACTTTCTCTGTTGCGTCTACCTTGTCTCCTGCTTCTTCCAGGGCTTTTTCTGTCTGGAATACCATAGAATCAGCTTCGTTTCTTGTATCGATCGCTTCTTTTCTCTTCTTATCCTGATTTTCAAATTCTGCCGCTTCTTTTACTGCCTTATCGATATCTTCGTCGGACATGTTGGAACCGCCTGTGATCGTGATATGCTGTTCTGCACCTGTTCCAAGGTCTTTGGCAGATACTTTTACGATACCATTGGCATCGATATCAAAGGTTACTTCGATCTGAGGCACGCCTCTTCTCGCAGGTGCGATGCCGTCCAGACGGAATCTTCCCAGTGATTTGTTATCTTTTGCAAACTGGCGCTCACCCTGTACTACATTGATATCTACGGCTGTCTGGTTGTCTTCCGCTGTAGAGAAGATCTGGCTCTTCTTTGTAGGAATCGTTGTATTTCTCTCGATCAGTCTGGTTGCCACGCCTCCCATCGTCTCGATAGATAAGGACAATGGTGTTACGTCCAGAAGAAGGATATCGCCTGCTCCTGCGTCTCCGGCTAATTTACCGCCCTGGATGGAAGCACCGATGGCAACACATTCGTCCGGGTTGATTCCCTTAAATGGTTCTTTGCCTGTGAGCTGTTTTACTTTATCCTGTACGGCAGGAATTCTTGTGGAACCTCCTACAAGGAGAACCTTGCTCAGTTCTGATGCCGCAATTCCTGCGTCTTTTAACGCTGTGTTAACAGGAGTTGCTGTTCTCTCTACAAGAGATAAGGTCAGTTCATCAAACTTTGCTCTTGTAAGGTTCATATCAAAATGTTTTGGTCCTTCATTTGTCGCTGTGATAAACGGAAGGTTGATGTTGGTTGTTGTCGCAGAAGAAAGTTCTTTTTTCGCTTTCTCGGCAGCTTCTTTCAGTCTCTGCATTGCCATCTTGTCTCCGGATAAGTCAACGCCTTCCTGTTTTTTGAACTCGTCTAACATGTAGTTTGTGATCACATTGTCGAAATCATCTCCGCCCAGTTTATTGTCACCGGCTGTTGAGAGAACTTCGATGACACCGTCTCCGATCTCGATGATGGATACATCGAAGGTACCTCCTCCAAGATCATAAACCATGATCTTCTGTTCATTCTCATTGTCCAGTCCGTAAGATAAAGCTGCTGCTGTAGGCTCGTTGATGATACGTTTTACATCGAGTCCTGCAATCTTACCCGCATCTTTTGTTGCCTGTCTCTGAGCATCGTTAAAGTAAGCCGGTACTGTGATGACAGCCTCTGTTACTTTTTCTCCGAGATAGTTTTCTGCATCTGCTTTCAATTTCTGAAGCACCATTGCTGAAATTTCCTGCGGTGTATAATTCTTGTCGTCAATTTTTACTTTATAATCAGTTCCCATGTGGCGTTTGATAGAAGAAATTGTCTTCTCTGCATTCGTAACAGCCTGACGTTTTGCAGGTTCTCCGACGATACGCTCATCTGTTTTCGTGAATGCCACAACGGACGGAGTTGTTCTCACACCTTCTGCATTTGTGATAACGGTTGGCTTTCCGCCTTCCATAACTGCTACACAGCTGTTTGTTGTTCCTAAGTCAATACCAATAATTTTACCCATGATAAAT
>NZ_FR889207.1:149304-161379 GCF_000432215.1 Anaerostipes sp. CAG:276 | reverse complement strand
CTCCTAAAATAAATCTTTCTATATTTCCAATGCTTTCGCTTGATTTCCTCAAGTGTCTTACATTTAGTTCGCTACTTTTACCATACTGTGCCGAAGTACGCTTTCTTTATACATATATCCTTTTTGAAGCTCTTCGACCACTACATTTTCTCCGGCTTCTTCGTCTTCCACGTGCATCACCGCATTGTGGAGATTGGCGTCGAACTCTTTGCCCTCGGCATCCATGGCCTTTACTCCCAGTTCATCGAGAGTTCCCATAAGCTGCTTATAAATCTGTTCGATGCCCTGAACAAATGGAGAATCTTTTTCTTCCTCTGCCACGGCCTGAAGTCCCCTCTCAAAGTTGTCGACTACCGGCAGAAGCTTTTCTAAAACTCCCATGGCTCCCATGTCATATCTCTGGACAAACTCTTTGGCCGTCCGCTTTCTAACATTCTCAAACTCTGCCATGAGACGCTGATACTTATCGGTCAGCTCACCGATCTGCTGGTCTTTTTCCTTTATCAGATCATCCGCTTTCTGCTTTTTCGATGCCTTCTTGTCTGTCTTCTTAGCCTCTTTTGTTTTTTGGGTCTCTTTTTCTTCTGTGGCTGTATTTTCTTTCATTTCTTCTTCCTGAACTTTTTTCTCTTCTCCCATAATGCACCTTCCCTCCTATGGTTTTTTCTTGAACAGATCGTTGATCTCATCCGTCAGATTCTGGAGTGTCTTCACAACCCTCTTGTAATCCATCCGTTTCGGACCAATAATCCCGATTGTTCCGGTTCCGCCTTCCTCCAGTTCATAAGTGGCTGTCACAATGCTGCAGTCCCTCATGTTCTTCACCGGCGCCTCATCTCCGATGTAAACCTGAATTCCGTGGTGGTCATCACTTTCCAATGTGTCGCCCACCAGCTTGTTCAGTGCCTTCTTTTCCACTAAAGCATCTAAAAGCTCGGTAGCTGTCTCCGGCGAGCCAAGCTCGGGATACTTTAAGATATTGGAAGCACCTCCCGTATAAATCTCCAGCTGGTCCGCATTGTGGATAACGACTGCGATCTCCTCCAAAATCTTTTCCAGTATCTGGCTGTGGATTCCAGCCTGATCCTTCATCGTCTGGATCAGCTCCAGGTTGATTTCCTTCAGAGTCAGCCCCTGGAGAAAGGAGTTTAATAATACGTTCAGTTTCAGGACTTCGTCATTTGCCAGTGGTTTTTCCACGTCCATGATCTGGTTTTTTACGACATTGCCGTCTGCCACGATAACCGCCAGCAGACTGTACTCATCCACCTGGGAAAGCTGCACAAACTTGAGCTTTGTATTTTTGTACTGAGGGGCAGATACCATCGTCGCATAATTCGTACTGGACGCCAGGACATTGGCAACCTGCTTCAGCATCACTTCCATCTTGTCAACTTTCTTGACAAGCTCCAGCCGTTCTTCTTCGTCCGACTCCCGATCCTGCATCAGCTGGTCCACATAAAAACGATATCCCAGATCCGAAGGTATCCGCCCGGCCGACGTGTGCGGCTGCAGAATGAATCCCAGATCCTCAAGGTCCGCCATTTCATTGCGGATCGTTGCGGAACTTAAGTTCAGTCCCTCCATCTTGGAAATCGTCCTGGAACCAACGGGTTCCCCGGTCTCCAGATAATTTGCTATAATCGCTTTTAGTATTAGTCTTTTACGATCATTTAAATCCATGGTATCTTTCCTTTCATTATTAGCACTCATCTTAAACGAGTGCTAATATCTATAACATAAGTTATCACTTTTAAATTTCATTGTCAACCCCTCCTATTATTTTTTTTAAAATTGGCGGATTGCAATACCAAATTGAACTATTTTGCATTTTTCTTCATTTTAGTTACTTTTAACAAATACAAACGCAAGATATATACATTATGCACATATCTCGAGATTCTCCACCTCCTCCTGATACAATTCCTCTGCCGTAGAATATCCCAGATTTCTCCGTGGCATCGTATTGATCCACTTCTCAATCTTCTTTAATTTCTCATCACTAAATTTTTTGATTTCCATTCCCTTCGGAATAAAGCGGCGAATAATACCATTTGTATTCTCATTTTGCCCTCTTTCATAAGAGGAATAAGGATGCGCATAGTACACCTTAATCCCCTTTTCTTCTATATTATATAAACGTGCAAATTCTTGTCCATTATCAGACGTAATACTTTTCAGTGCTTCCCTAGGAACCTCTTTTATAATCTGATCCAAACACTCTTGTACGGCTTCTATGGTCTTGCCCTCAATCTTACGTATAATTTCTTTTCGTGTTTTCCGCTCTGTAAGAGTCAACAGAACATTGTCCTCTTTATCTTTCTTTCCGATCACCAGGTCAATCTCCCAATGTCCAAACTCTTCTCTATTATTAATCTGTTCTGCTCTTTCTTCTATACTTCTCCCATCCGTTCGTTTATAACGCTTTGAATAGGTCTTCTTTTTTGTGCGTCGTTTCACTTTTTCTGGCAAATCAATATTTTTAACTTTTATAACACCTGCTTCTACATAATTGTAGAGCGTTTTTGTGCACACTACTTCTTCCTTTTTAAAATACCCTTGTTTCAGTACACGACCATAAATAGAATCTAACGAGCGTTTTTCTTCTAATACCTTACTCTCTACATATTTAATAAATTTTTCGCACTTAAACGCCTTGTAATCTTGTCTACAACGCTTTCTATTATTTTCATATGCTATTTGTCCACGCTCAGGGAAATATCGTATTTTTTTATAGTTTCCCTTATCCACGCTTATTGTAGAACCTCTTTTTAACTCATTTCTTATTGTATTACTTGCACGACCTAATAATTTTCCTATCCTATACGGCGTATACCCTTGTGCATGCAAGGCCGCTATCTGCCCACGTTCGATTGGCGATAGATGTTTGTTCTTTCTAAAATCCCCAATGTTACTTGCATAATCAAGCATAATATCCCCCTTTTCCCCAAAAATATTGTATCACTGACCAATTATTTTTGGCAAAGAATTTCCTGCCTAACTACTATTTTCTAATGTAACAAAGGAGAGAGAAAATACTCTCCCCCATATTTGTTTCCATATGACAATTTAAAAACTTACAAAGTAACATTTCTGATCAGAAGAACCTCTCTCCCAATCAGATTCGATTGATTCATATTCATTTATTCCCAAATTAAACATAGGGCGCATATCGAGTACTAATTGTCGATACCCATTTTTCGTCCAACTTCTCTGTATAGGTACTCCATGCTCTTTGATGGCTATTCCACCACCAACCATGATGTCCTAACGCAAGAACCAGCTGACGTTTTGGACACATTAAAAACTTTATGTATGCCCGATCTCCTTCCGTGTAAGCAGTAATATTAGCATCCTCATAGAAAATCTCTTTTCTAATCTCCTTAATTTCTCCGGCAAGAGATTTCTCATATAATTTAGCCACGTTACTGTTTTTTCTCCATTGATATTGTTTATAAAACCTCTTATACAGCCTTATAAACAGCTTATTTTCACGATACGCCAACTTTTCTAAATCTTTTGCAGGATTATAAGACGAATCATTCTTCCTGCAAAATTTAATTTTTTCATATAGTTCAATTACATCCTCATTTTCTTTCCTTTGAGCATCTCTTACCTGTTTCTCTACATCCTCAAACCAGTAAGC
Organism: Anaerostipes sp. CAG:276; assembly: GCF_000432215.1. Taxonomy (NCBI): domain Bacteria; kingdom Bacillati; phylum Bacillota; class Clostridia; order Lachnospirales; family Lachnospiraceae; genus Anaerostipes; species Anaerostipes sp. CAG:276. The sequence continues at coordinate 157,733 of NZ_FR889207.1, read as the reverse complement.
TATGTTTAAAGCACACTTAAAAATCTTATCCGATTTATCCATCCGCTTTGCATTATATCTTGCAGGCCCGGCAACCTTCTTGGATATATGCTGTGCTTCATATTTCAGCTTTTCATTCCATTTTTTATATAGTTCATTTAGAATTTTTTCTTTTCTTTCATCTGATATTTTCCATGATAATACTTTTTTTACATACGTTTTGTATTCTGACTCAGATAAAAATCCCCTTTCCCCTGATGAACTATTTTTATTCGCCTTATTAACCAACTCTTGATCTAATTCTTTTAATACCATAATGAACACCCTCACCTTTCTATTCTTGTTTTTGTATCAAAAGACATCTTTATTCGTTCACTTTTCTTTCACCATAGCTTCTGGTATAATTTAACTAAACTTTTGTAAGGAGAATCCTATGTTTACTTTTCTTGAAAAAATCAGCTATTGGTCTACAAAACAGATTTATAAAATTCCTCAAGCTATGATTGTAATTTTAATATTTACAACCTTATTTCAAAACGAAGCCGCAACTATTAAAAACATACTTAGTTCTAAAATTCAGATGATATTGCCTGAATCTACCATCAATTTTTTTACAGAACTTAATCTCTCACAAAAAGACCTCTTAACCATCTGGGCATTTTTATTAGTGACTCATGCCATTACTTTCGCTCTAACAGCCCTTGAGCAGTTCTCAAAAGATTACGATTACATCATAATTGGATCAGGCGGGGCAGTCCTTTTTCATCTAAACTCTATCATCCTTTTAACTGTATTGATCTATAATTCCCTTTACAGTCCAAGAATAATGATCCATTCCGTTCCCGTTCATTTCACTGGTTTGTATTATCCTTTTGTTATAGTTTCTGCCGGTTTATTTGCTTCTATTTTTTGTGTATCCTACTGTGCTAATCTCCTACGTTTATTGATAAAAATAAACGATAAAGAATTCCCCCTCAAAAAAAGAATTGTTTTAGATTTAACCTTTGGGATTATTGTTATTTATTTCTTTAGTAACTTGGTAAAATTTCTGCCCATCTAAGAAAAACAGAAAGACAATAAAGCGGAACAAAAAGTGCTATATGTAATCCGATATAAACTATCAAAGTTTTATCAAATGATAGTTTATGTTTTTCTTGAATTATATCTGAATATCCCCATGCCATAAGAAATGCAGTAAGAAATGCTGGAAGTGCGTCTTTTAAAAACTGTGTTGTCATATAATCATCTCCTTTTTTAGTAAATCAATAATTCTCTTAAAATTTGTATTGCAGTATAAAAGCCAGAATACCATCCAGCTTTTTTACACTCGACCCCATAATTTGTGCGTAAATTTGAAAGTTTATTCCTTTGTTTTAAATCAGAAACAACTTCTTCTGCATATTTTTCGTATTCGTCAGAAGTTAATTGAACTTTTTGATTATCAATCTCTTCCAAACACTCGCTAAAAAGTATATCTTTATAATCATTCATGCTCATCACTCCTTTACAATTCATGGTGGCGTTGCCCCCATACCCCTATAAGGAACTAAGTTCCTTAACCTTATTAACACTCGCCGTTAGGCAGGGAAAGCAACTCTCTGGTTGCTTCCCTTCGGGAAAGTTTATTTTATTCAAAGTGTCAAGGGTTGCCCTACGGCGTATCGGCTTCGCCTTGTCCCTTGACACTTCTTTTGTCTTCTATTTCACTTTTTCATATTTCAAGATCCCTATATCATCTAAACATCTTTTTAAAGTTCATGTTTTCCCTTTCTCCCCGTATACTCGATAGGACAAGTTTCAACTAAAAACACTACACTCTTATTTCAACTTAATAAAAAACTCCCCATTGTTTCGCCATTCAAAACTTTCAACCTCACGTTCTCCTTTCTTTAGAATATTATCCTGATACCAATTCCCCCATGTAATCAAACGTAAATTATTATCACGAATTGATATTTTTGTATTATCATTAATCACTCCTAATTCAAGAATTTCATTTAACTTCATTTATTTCCTTCTTTCTCCGGGAGAAAAACCGCTCCCGGTCGGATTATTTTATTGATAATATCTTTTAATGATGTACATTAATTTTTCTACAAGGCGATCCAATGTAATTTCTCCCCAACCATCTATGTAATGCCAATGAATTTGTGGGCTTCCAAGAACATCAAAGAATCTGAAAAAAATAATAGCTTGATTCTTTACATTCACAACCTAAAATTAATTGAGGATTATCACAATATTCGTCTTCTAAAGAGCCATATACGTCCATTTTAAAATAACAACTACTTTCAAACTTTAACCACGCTTCTTCTAATTCCTTACGTAACTCTTCCCCGGTTATTTCAAATAAATTTTTCATCTTCGTATCCTCCTTGACTTCTCAGTCTCTCAGCATTACAATTAATATGTATTTTATTTGAAATGGGGCGGTCGGTGGCTATCCGACAAACCCCTTGGAGTTATCCTTGGATATGTTCGATGTATTCGGCTTCTGTTGCAAACAAGATGTAAATGCCGTTTACGTTCCCCATATATCCAAAGGATGTGTAATATCCTTTCAAGGGTATCACCTCCTTTCTATAAAGATTAGGGAGTTAAGAAGTGGAGTTCTTAACTTCCTTTTCTTTATATTTATATATTACACCTTTTTCTGTGTAATGTCTATTGGTATTTTACACAAAATTATGTGTAATTATTCGTTCTTTTTTACACAGATTTTTGTGCATTTCCTCTTGACTTTTGCACAATATTCAATGTATGATTAAAAAAAAGATTGGAGAAAATCATATGCTAATTTACAAAATAGACGTACTAGATGCTTTAAAAAAGGCAGGATACAACACAAATAGATTACGCAAAGAAAAACTTCTTGGAGAAAATTCCATTCAATACCTAAGAGAAAAGAAACCCATAAGCGCAAAGGTACTCGACAAAATCTGTGAACTATTAGACTGTCAGCCAGGCGACATTTTAGAGTATAAAAAACACTCTTAATTTTTTCATCTAAAGAAAATCTTAAATTTTCAAGTTCCCTTTTCTTTGCTATTCTGCTAAATTCATAATTTTCATTAGATAAAAATTTAAGCAAAAAAATACTTAGTTTACATGTTTGTGCAAACTAAGTATTTTTTATTATTTAAATATGTCTTATATTACTCTTCTAATAATCCCTAAACTTTCATTAACTAAAAATACAAGCTATATGTAAACATACGGAACTAATAAAAGTTATAATACCAACTATGATTCCAACAGTCACATCAAATGCTGCAATAAAACCACCACAGCAAAATGCCCAGGCAAATGAACAGAAAAAAATCATGATGATATTAATTATTGGAATAAACCAAAGAATTGACATAACCAAAAACACACAAATAGCAGCAATAATGGCTGTTTTAAAACTTTGTGTATTACCCCAAGTTACTATGAACGTTAATACCGCAAAAGCAAAGTCTTCTTTTACAATACGAGTCAATCCCATATTTACATATTCGGCATTTAACAATAAAGCAAGTAGATTCATTTATTTATCCTCCTTTAGGGAGATTTTAACATATTTAAGCATAATTTTCAATATTATTACTTATCTTACCTTAATTTTCTTGTAACTACTATAAGACCCATAATATTTCCTTCCATCTATGATTTTATAGGCCCGCACTTTCACATAACAATTTTTCTTTCTTTTCAGGCCCTTTATCGTATAAGAAGTTTTTCTACTCGTCTTATACTTCGACTTCTTAAAGTTCTTGTAAGATGAATATCGAACCTGATAGCCAGACACACCGCCAGGACTTTTAGAAATATATACTGTTACTTTTTTCTTTCCAGCTTTTAACTTCTTGATTTTCGCCTTTTTCGGATAAATCTTAAAGTATCTAATATAGTTTCCAGTATAATTTCCTTTTCCCCGAATTGCCATTTTCGCTTTTCCACAGCTTTTATTCCTGCTGTAAGAAACCGTATAATCCCGATTTAATTTTAGCTTTGTCTTTCCTGCCTTAACAGACAAACTTTTCACAATATTCTTGCCTGTATAAGTAGCATTAGTAGGATTTGACACATAAGTAATCTTACGTTTCGTTGAAACTGTTGGTTTCGTCTGTTCCGTAGTTGATGGTGTAGGCTGTGGAGTTTGGCCGCCAGAGGTATATTCCCACCAGCTTATTTCATATTGCTGTTCTGCTTTTCCTGTAAAATTGCCAATTCCTGTGATAATAACTGTTGCCATCCCTTTAATACAATAACCGCCATTCACTTTTTCCCTTGATAATTCCTTACAGGTTCCATTTTTACCACCAATGTTATTACGGTATGATACCGTATAATCTTTTCCTTCAACCAAAAGCTCACGATCATAATAAACATAAAGCCACGCTTCTACTGGCTTTCCTGTTTCGCCCCCTTTTTCTTGTGCAGAAATTATTATATCATTACTTTCACCATTAGTATGATTCATATTTCCTTTTACTATGACTGTACAAGTATCCTGTTTTGTCCCAGCCGTTGCCGTTATCGTTGCACTACCTAATTTTTTACCAGCTTTCACAACGCCAAAATCATCTACGGTCACAATAGATGGATTACTACTTACAAACTTCACAGTATCCGTAGAAAGCGATGGATTAACACGTGCAATTAAATGCCATACCTTTTCCCTTGGATAATCCATCACTGCGGAAATTTTATGTTGGTTTAATGTTATGGATTCAGCCGTAACTTTTGGCAAAACAGATACGGACACCTGTTTCGTTTGATCCTGTGCATAAATATATTGATTTTCCTTGTTTCCCTGATTAAATTGATCTACAAGGTTCTGATTTTTAAATAAAAGCTTGCTTCCATTGTACAGATCCTGAAAATTCCATTTACCCATCTGCGGCAAAGTATCCCCTAGAAAATCTATTTCTATTGGATTCTTACTTTCTCCTGCATCTCCATAATTAAATGCTCCTGTAATCTTTGATACTCCTTTAGGAACCACAAGTTTTTTTAAGTTGCACATACTAAAAGAATAAGACATTAAAACCTGAGTATCCTCTGGAATAACATATTCATCCTCTGTTTTTCCTGCCGGATAGCAAATCAGTGTTTTTCCTCCATCTGTCCTGCCAAATAAAACTCCATCTTCTGTATGAAAATATGGATTTCCTTGTGCAACTTCTATTCTCTTAAGTGAATCATTTTCATAAAACGGCGATCCACCCGTTTTCATTTTAGAACCCATTTTAACTGTTTCTAGCTTCTTGCACTTGTCAAAACATTCTGAGCGAAAAAGAGAAGATACACCAAATGACTCTACATTATTAAAATCAATGCTTTTTATATTTGCAGAAGTTAAAGCCCCTCCATATACTTCTTTGACCGTAGAAGACATCATGATATTCTCTAAATTTTTTACATTTGCAAAGCATCCACTTACAACAGTTTTTATTCCATCTGGCACAGTATAATCCGTTCTCTTCGGAGACGCCGCAGGATAACAAAGCAATTCTTTATTCTTCTTATCAATCAGTACTCCATCTTTTAATTGATAAAAATTGTTTTCATAATCTCCTTCTTGTCCGGCAAAAACAATCTTTTTCAAATTTGCCATGCTAGAACAAAACCCGGTATTGATGCTTTCCAACGTGCTTGGAAGATGGAGTTCTTCTAAGTTTTTAAAGCTTTTAAACTCATTTAATGTAATGCTTCTAATACCTTCTGGCAGAATTAACTTTCTCAAATTCACATTACCAGAATCATAGAACTCAACCACTTTGTATTTTTTATTATCGCAAGTAATCTCAGACGGAATATCAGGATTCGTAACATCACCATGTTCTGCGGCTCCTGAAAAATAATCCCATAGTTTAACCTCATGGTCATTCAATATTTCATATCTATATCCATTTACGGTTATCCTATCATTATTATTCGCTTTCACCTGCACTGGCACCAACACAGAAAAAAACATACACAAAACTAACATATATACCCCTAATCTTTTCATACTTATTCTCCTTTTCTTTTCTGTCGATATTCTTCTAACACTTGCAAGATTTGTTCTCGGTCTTGATCCGTTTCTACAAACTTTAAAATGTCTCTCGGTTGCATCTCCAAAATACAACACAAACGATTTAATGCTCCAATAGAGATTGCGGTATTTCCTTCCTTAAATCTACGCATTGTTACCTGACTAAAGACTCCTGTCCTCTTTGCTACTGTGGTATTAATGCCTACTCTCTTTAATTCCTTTATTACATCTATCTTATATTGTATCATATAAAAAATTCCTTTTTTGTTTTTATTATATCATATTTATACAAAAAAGTCAATCTTATTTTCTCTTTTTTAAATGATTATATTTATATATTTTTCTTCTATTATATATTATTTTTCAGTCATAAATCTCTTATTAAAGTGATTTATCCATATAAACATTTAAGGAATTTCATTTAATGTATTTTTTTCTCATTATTCCATGTTAAAGACTTTTTCTTGACAATTAAATCAAAAAAATTTAACATCATATGAAAAGGAGTAAAATTTTATGAATCTTTATTATTTTAATACATTTTTAAGTATAATTACTTTATTAGGAAGTTTAGCTACTATTATTCAATTATTTATCCAAATTAAATCATTATCCAATGATCTTCCTATTATCAACAATCAATCACAAATACAACAAGTCAATATTTCAAATTCAATTTACAACGATTATTCTACTATAATTACTAAACATAGTAATATTCTTGCAAAGGCTTATGTTTTGGTTTAATCAATATAGAAATTTTCTATATTTTTTTGTTTTATGTACTGTTTTATGTTTTTCCTTACTACACTTTTATCAAATAAAAAACAATTTATATACAACAATAACCTTATAATTAATATTTTACTTTCTCTTTTCCATTACAGTTCTCACTATTGGAAGTCTAAACTTATTTGCACCTAGCAATTATAGTGACTATCTTGTTGCTTCTAAGTCTTATACTTCACTTAATATACACACTCTTAAGAAGTTCCTGGACTTTATGGTCAGACAACAACCAGCGTGTTTTTTTTACTTTATGTTCCAAATTGCGACTATAATACTACTTCTTCGTGACTATATCAAAATTTTTATTCATTTATTTATTGCTCTGCTCTTCCATAAACCTTATACTTTACTAGAAAATAAAGATTTAAGAGATACAATACTAAGTATAATTTTTGCTAACATATTTTTTTATGGAATTTTATATTCAATCCTACAAGCACATAAATAAAATCAATAAAAAATATTTTCATAAATTCTTTTAAATTATGAAACTCTTGTTCCCTTGGTCGAAGACAAACAGTAAGAGTCCGATAAATACCCACATAAATATAAGTAACCAGTATTGCTGACACTAAGTTTTCACCCAAAGAAAAATCTGATTCACCTACTAACAATAAAAAAAATATGAAAGAAAAAAATAAAAGGAAAATTCCATACATCATCATATTAAAAATCACGCTTGCTATATTCTCTGTTCGATACTTTTTTATGAACAACTGCCTCAAGCACATACAAAAAATTTTTATTAAGTCATACATCGTACAACAAATACTTACTATCATGATAAATAATACAAGATAATTCATTTTATATTTCCTCCTCTATTTTCGTGATTTTTTGATGGCAAATAATTAACCACAAAAAATCTCATAACACAAATGACAATTACGTTAAATATTAAAAACAAAATTCCCCACAAAGATATATGCGCCGAATAAAACACAACACCAATCGCATACATTCCCATTCCGAACAACTGTACCAAATTAAAACAAAAAATAAGAAGACAGTCTATTACAAAACAACAACCATCCAACACACGATTCAACTTCTTACGATCTACTTTTTTCATAAATCTCCTCCTCAAAATAAAAGAAATAGGGACGGCAACTTACCGCCCCATCTTTCTAGTTTGTACTTCCTGACTGAAACTCCACTGTCATGACTGGTTCTGTCCGATTCAAAGAAGTCTCCAAGGCTTCTTTGTACTCTTCTTTCGTTCTCCAACGACTGTTTTCATCCAACGTGTTCAAAAATTTCTTACTAATGAATCGGCTATATCTCAACGGTGCATTTTCATAAGGATTACTTCCAGCAATGTAAACTTGTACCTTCAAGGTACTTGTTTTTCCCAAAGAATCTGTCGCTGAATAAATGATTGCCTGCGTTCCACGATGAAGATTTTTCACTTCTTCCTTTCCAAACTTTTCAGGATCACAAATTACAGCTTCCAGCTTTTTACCTTGTTCATCATCTTCCTTATCCGTCACTACCGGATTCTTTTGAATTTCCTGTAATACTTTTTCTGCATCAGACAGTTCTTGGTCAAAATAGCCAAGATCATGAGCCTTGATCACTGGAGGATGATTATACTTCACATGAACAATTCCTTTTTTCTCTGTCACATTTCCAGCACTGT
>NZ_FR889207.1:116034-149217 GCF_000432215.1 Anaerostipes sp. CAG:276 | reverse complement strand
TATCAATGGTTTCCGTTTCTGGTATGTTATCAAAAGTCTTTGTTTCTGGCTGATATCCCATAGAAGATTTGTCATATTCTATTTTTATAAGTTTTACATGGTCTAACATATCGCCATCTTCATTATCAGTACAAATTTTAATTAGCTTCCTTAGATCTTTACCTGTTACTTTTTCATTCTCTAATACAGTAACAGGATCGTTCAGATATAACTCAGGAAAACGATCCCATTGAGCCTGCATTGTAAAATCATTGGTTGGCAGAATACTTCCTGCCATGCTTTTTACGGATGCTGGCTGACTGGACATCTGAACACTTTTTGCATACATCCGGGTTACCGTGCCTTTTACAGAATTATCAGATTCTTCCCGTAACTGTTCATAAGACATTGTCTCACCTTCTGCATGTTTTTTAGGACTTGTTATCCCTGATTTAAACAGATTCCAACTCATGAATTTTGCGTTTGATACTTCAAAATTATTTTTCTGAAGCCTTACGTCTTTTTCTACGGTTTGTACTTGCTCTGGGACATCACCCTTTGCATCTTCCGCTGATTCATACTGTACCCGATAGATTTCTTTCCACTGGGCATATAAAGGAATCGTATCATTATCCTTGATTATTTCTCCACCATATATCTGACCCGGCAGATAAGAAGTTCCCGTTCCGTCCTGTTTTGTATTCCAGCAGACAAACTCATAACCAGCCCTAATCGGTACACTTCCTGTTAAAGTTAAGGATTGTCCATAGATTTTAGTCTGATTTCCCGGTGCCCCATTGCCACCATTGGCATTATACGCAATCGTTCCTTTCCATGGATTCCACTGAGCATACAATGTAACTGTACCGCCATTCTGGTCATGGGCATAGTTGCTGTTTTTTCCATAGGCTGTCCCGGTGCCATTCTGAGCCGTATTCCAGTTCTTAAAGTTATAGCCATGTCTAATCGGCGTTGTCTGGCTAATGCTTAGGCTTTGTCCATAGGTTTTTGTCTGGCTTCCCGGCGTTCCTGTACCTCCATTGGCGTTGTAGGCTACCGTGTGTCGCCATGGTGTCCATTGTGCCGTATGTGTGCGGTTCGCACAGACGATTGCCCCTACAGTCCCCGTCCAGCTTGTAAAGTTATAACCATAACGTGTAGGATTTCCCGGAGCAGTTACATAAGCCCCATCCGCAACCGTCTTTGTTGCTACATTTCCTCCATAACCATTAGAAAATGTAACCGTTCGATTAGGACGAGTGAAATTAAGCGTCGTTCCGCAACCTGTATAAAGTTTTTTATTTCCACCTTTGCTGTCTGTATTATTAATGCCCATACAGCGGGAGTTCACCTGAATGGTAATGTTCCTAGTTGTATTACTATGAACCAAAGGAGCGTCAGAAGTAATGTCACCATCACCCCCGTCCTTTGTATACTCCCGATAGTTTAATCTAAGTCCGTCTGGCTTGTCATAGTCTGCTGAACTCTTTTTATAGTGTGCAGACTGAGTATAAGACAAAGTAAATACAAAAACCGTATATGCATTGTCCGAAGATTGCTTTGTTTTTACACTGCTTACCTTCAGCTTGATGTTATGGTTGTTCGTTCCAGATAAGGAGCAGGTCCATGTGGATGAGTTATTCGTAAAATAGTCCCATCCAATATCCTTAGAATGTTTTACATTAATCCAGACTTTACTGGTTTTCCCGTCTCCCTTGATCTGGAAATAAAATTTCCCAGACTTGTTCATAGTTTTCCAGTCCGCTGTTTCGGAACTGTATGCCAGAACTGGAACAGTCCCCGGAAGTAACATGGTACATCCCAAAACTATACACAAAAGCCGTTTCCACCATTGTTTTTTCTTTCCTTTCATCTTTACATCACCGTTCCTTTTCTTCCAAAACAGAAGTTTTGCGACATTTCATCGTTTTTGTTTTCCCATCCATTTGATGGGTCTGTACCACCTCCACATCTAACAACCCTTTCTGATAATCCACACCATAATAGATGATTTTTATTTTTCCTTTTGAGTTCATTCCTGCTTTTAAATTGCGCTCAAAATCCTGCGCCATTTCTGCGTCGGAATGAAATTCCGAAGTTCCATCCATCGTGTTCTTCACCGCCTCAGAGACACAAGTACTAAGTTCCGTGTCTCTGGTGCTGGTACTGGACATTTTTGAAAATGCAACGATGGTAAGAAGTCCAAGGACAACCACGATCAACCCAATGATTGCATTTTTCATAGCCGCTCCTTTCTATGAAGCTGTTGTTGCTTTCTGTACGATTGTTGTAATCATCGTGTCTAAAGCGTCCCGGACTGCTGGTCCAAGAACTGCTGTTACTGCTCCGATTAAAAATACCCCGGCGAATACGGATACTCCACTCTCTGCTACAATCCCAATTATTTTTTCCATGTTTTTCTATCTCCTTTTCTTTACGATACTGATACTGCTTTGTTTGTAATTGTTGTGATCATTGTCTGTAATGCTGTCTGAACCGCTGGTCCCAAGACTGCTGTCACTGCTCCAATAAGAAACACTCCAGCAAATACTGCTACTCCACTTTCTGCTACTACTCCTATGATTTTCTCCATTCTTCTTTTCTCCTTTTCTTTATGAATCTATTGTTTTTGTTTCTTGGGGAGTTACGCTCCCCAAACCCCTAGTGTTTCAGCACCTTACAGCAAGTGAAACATGCTTCCAGGTGTCGTGTTTTTTTTTGGCGGCGCACGAATCCTCATAATTCCTCCTGTTTTCTGTAACAAAAAAAGACTGTAAATATTTTTACAATCTTTAGCCTTCATCTGGTTACCACAGTTCTACAAATTGAATTCGATCTCCGTTATACCATGTTTCCAAATACATTTTTTCTTCATAAACGTAAATTTTTTGTCTAATCCACTTTCCTGCACATTCCTTCTCATAATCATCTATAAGTGTTCCATAGTGTTCTACATCAAAGCACTTCTTTTTAAAACAACTCTCCGGGTGACCAAAAAGTAATTCAGAAAGAGAAATCCCTCCAAGATCAGCGATCTTCTCTAATCGTTCTTCTTTTGTCAGATGAATACCATGTTCCCAAGCAAAAGCAGACGCTTTTGTAACACCTCCTATTATCTGTCCAAATTCCTCTAACGTATAACCATTCTCTTTCCTGATCTTATAAATTCTTCTCCCTATTTCTTCACGATCCAGTATCATAGCACCTCCTGATTTACAGACCCTTTTCTATAATCTGATTTTGAATCAAATAAAAGAATGTGACCCTTTTCACATTCTTTTAAAATCAACGATGTTATTGAAGTCATAGACATTTTTTCCATAGCTTACCTCCTTCTTCTACTCACTTGATTGTGCCAATCTAACATAGCTTTTTCGCTCATATGTTTTGTCAGCGGAAAATAACGTATTTTTGACCTGATACTTTAGAGTAACAACGAACAAGTCGTCACTTTCTTTTGTTACTTCCAATGCTTCATATCCAGCTTCCCTTGTTTCTTCTTTACACTCTTGTATGATGTAATCTGAAAAATCAGCGGCTTTCATCTTTTGGGACATCGCCGCTTGAAATTTCTTTGCATTGTTTACCGATACTTGTGTATTGCTGTAAGAAACCAAAAACAGGCCAAACAGAATCGTTCCCATAAAAACAATGATGGCCTTTGGCAAATTGTCCATTCTATCCCTCCTTTAGAGCGCATAAGCTTCCAACTCATTTTTCGTCTGATACCGGAAAAAGAAAATCTGGATTGGATATTTTAATTCCAGCCGATAACAAGGACGGTCTTCGTAAAAACCGTCACTTGTAACGGTTAAGGTATACTCTTTTTCTCTTGCTTTCAAAAGCCATTCATCTATAACTTCTGATGAAAAATGGCTGGCCTGCATCTCTTCCACTGCTTCCGTTTGAAACTTCTGCGCTTCACTGACGGTTGCCCCGGTAAGCAGGATGGAAAGGAAGAAAAAAGCAACAAACACTAAAAACAATACGGTTGTAACCTGTGACATAATCTGCTTCATAATTCCTCCTTTCTACCTTTCTGAGGATATCCCATCCATATTGATAAGTAACAGTTTTAGACGTTTGGAATCTTTTAATCCCCTTGAATTTTTTACAACATAGAGAATGGAATACTCTTTAACAGAAGATCCCGTATTTAAATTGCTTCCTTCATACAGCGTCTTTTTTTCTTTGCCATCCTCTACCGTTACAAGATAGGTTTTGATTTGACCCGTCAAATCGCCGTCTTCTTGATCCTCTGCCTTAGCAAAAGTACGGGCATCCACGATATCCTCTTTTTTTACTTCCAGTTTTACTGTTTTCTTTGCTGTAATAGCCGGAAACCCTCTTTCCAGCAGTTCTTGATTACTTTTTGACTTCACAGTATCATTTATCTTACTCTGGTCTGACAGTTGATACATAAAAATGCCCCAAAATGCGGCAAGAATGATCCCCGCAACCACAAGTTCCACCGTCGCTTGTTTTACCAGCTTTATGACTTGTTTCATACGCCCTCCTTACCCACACAGGGCTTTTAAAAAGTCCAGCCCTGAGTGTTTCAAAAAGAGGATTGCCCCTGAAAAAAAGGCAACAAACAAGATTGTCACAAAAACGTTAAGCCCCATAGAGCCTACCTCACTGATCTCTTCATCTTCCATTTTTAATCTCCTTTTTATTCATATTTTCCTCTCACAAAAACATCCACCTGTTCTCCATTCAAAAAACTAAGAGAATACCAAGTACACCCTCTGTGAGAACCACTGCTTCCTAAACAATCTGTCCGGCAAAGATCCACACAATACTCTTCCATTTCCTGCAATTCATCTATCGTTATTTCTTCATTAGATCGCTCCATAATCTCTTTCTGCGTCACATAAAACACCTCCCTATAGTGAGTCACAAAGTACTTTAAAAACCCCGATCAGAATTGCTCCAAAAACAATTCCAATCCCATTTTCCGCTAGTTCCTGTATGATCCGGTCTAATTTCACTTCTATCACCTGCCTATACTGCTTTTAACATCATCTTTAAAAATCCCATACACAAAATAATCATGATCGTGCCGATCTGCATGACCATAACAAACGACGGGATATACATATTAGAGCCAAAAAGCGCTACCTTGTTTTCATTTTTCAAGTTTTCCGCCCGGTCAACCAACTGATTATTGTTTTCAATCAAGATTGCCAGCTGGTCAGAATTTTCCCCGCTGTCACCAATGCTATAGAGATTTCCCATCGCTGTTTGAATCTCCGGTGTTGTCACCTCATTGGCGAAATGGTCAAACGGAAGACTGGATTTTGGATGCTCTTCCATTTCAGAAAGCATCTTTTTTACTTCGTCTTTTAAAACAAACGGACATTTGTTTAAAGACTCTTTAATGGATAAGTACAGGTTTTTTCCCTGCAAAGATAAAATCACATTGGTCAGCCACACCGGGAATTTCATTTCCACAAGTTTTCTCAACCGTTTTTTTGCATTATTTAACTTTCTTGCTGGACTGGTCAGCATAAAATAAACAATTCCTACGCCAGCAATCCCTAAGTAAACATTTTTTAGAAAAATGCCTGCAAGAAAAAAAGGAACCGAAATCAACGTTTTCAACATTGCCTGTTTTCGTTCCTTTTTCTTATCCATATGACGAACAAGTTCCCAATCCCGGCTGATCTGTTCTGTATTTCCCTTGGTTGCGACTGTAAGCCAGGAATAATCTGTGGATCGTTGTACTTTTGCAAAGATAAACATATAACATCCAAGGAAAAGAGCCTGTGATATCTGGTAAGACAATTCCTTAAAAATATTGATCTGATCCCTTAACTGCATGAACATGATAGACATTGCCAAGCCTAAAATCATGCAAACAAAAATCATGACAACGGCAAGGACTCTCTGCCATTGTTTATCCTTCTGAAATTTATAAACCCGCTGTTGCCATCGGATCGTATCATTCAAAAGAATATGAAGCATTTGATGGAAGTTTCCACCTTCTTCTTCCACCCGGATTAGATAAGAGTGAAGCCGCCTGATTTCATCACAGTGGTATTCTTTTTCTATGATCTTAAAAGCATGTTGATACATGTCAGGATCATCGACATTTGTCTCGATCAGTTGAATTGCTTTTGTAATACATTCATACATCGGCTCTTCTTCCTGAAAAACCTTTCTCGTTTCCTTTAACGCCGGCAGAATCTTGTGCGGCTCCCGATCGTAACAGTTGATTAGCTGGCGCATATATTTTACAGTATCATCAAACCGCTTCTGCTCATGCAGGCGTTTGAACTCAGATAAAAACACCCGTGGCAGAAGCAAAAAGAAAATTGCACACAAAATCAGGATATATTTAATTTCCAACTGATACAGTTTTCCAAAACAGAAAACTGCAAACAGATACAAAAACAGGTTGCTGACATACTTTGTAAACGTATACTCATAACCATATCCATAAATCTCCGTCTGAAGATTTTTAAAATTAAGCAGTTGCAAGGTACTGATTTTTTTCTTCTTTTTCTTTCCTTTCTTTTTTCCCATATCTACTCCTTTCTCATAAATTCTTCCATCTGTGGATAAGGATTTTTAAATGGATTCTGAATCCCTACCCGTTTCAATTTCTTTTCAATTTCCTCTGTCAAGTCTCTGGAAATCAACTTTCCATCGTTAACGATCAACTGACACACATTGCGATCTTCCTGGTTTTTTCCAAAACAAACAATCTGTTCGATTCGGCGAATAATACGACCATCTGCCAACATTTTACGCCGAACATAAATACCAAGATTCAAATAGCTATAAGTATCACTTTCCATCTTCTCCCCAATGATTGGATCATCCATCATGTTTCGGAGCCGGACCGGGATTTTTCTAGCATCATCCGCATGAAGCGTCGTGATGCAGTTGTTTCCCGTAGAAATATTTTCAATCAGATACTTTGCTTCCGTACTCCGGGCTTCCGAAAGAAGAATCCAGTCTGTCCGAAGTCTTAAACAAGTCACAAGTGCATCTACATAACCAAAGGAAGGATTTACTTTTAATTCCACACAATCTTTCCCCGGATTCAGTTTGGAATAATGTACTTCCAAGTTATCCTCAATCGTGACCACTCTGGTCATCGCCGGAATCGTTAAAGTCAAATACTTTAACAACTCTGTTTTTCCAGCTCCCACAAGTCCTGCAATCGCTATGTTTACCTGTGCCAAAACCATACTTTTTAAAAAATACTGTATTTCCTTTGTACAGTAACCGTCTTTGATTATAGATTCATCCGTAAGTTTCGCATACGGAAGAGACTTCCGAATCGAGATAGTCTTTCCATTGACTGCCGCAGATTCATGGACAATTTCTATTCTTAACCCATTCCCTTCCGCTTCCACGACAGGATTCACAGAAGTCAGGTTTGCATTGACAGATGGAATGTTTCCAACATGGCTGGAAAACTGATTCAAAAATTCATCCGTCAAATGAACGTTTTCCACCAGATAACGACCTTTTTTCACATCGTCAACGATCAACTGACCATTGGCCCAGTTGATGTCTGTAATCTGGTCATTCTCTACAAAGGGAAGCAATGGGCCAAACTGTTCCGGCCTTAACCCTGCTAATTGTTTTTCACTCATTTTTTTGCTCTCCTATTCTTCGTCTTCTTCTTCCCCTCCGACACCTTTTGCAACATGACGCTTTGCAAGAGGAACAAGAACAAAAACTCCAAGTGCTGAAAATACCATCGCTCCAATTCCCATATACCGGACATGACGTTCCTTTGCAGTGTCTTTTGAAAAATCAGCCGCTTCTTTTACCCATTCCACTACATTCTGTTTTTCTGCTGTCACCTTTTTCGGAGCCGCCATCACAGATACGCTTCCAAACATCATCATGCATACCATAACCAACATCATCATTCTTTTCTTCATTTTTCTTCTCCTTTTTTATTTTCTTCTACATATACTTCTCTTTCACAATCCGTTTGTAAAATTTTTTGAATCAGCAATGCGTTTTTACTACAGTTACAAATCAATATTAATCGTCCATCTTCAAACACTCCATAATCACAAACAACAGGCCTTACATCATATCTCATAGAATGTCTCCTTTCTCTCGTATTACCTACAAAAACATCACCTAATGTCATTTCTTTACTCTCATTATCCATCTGTTCTAATAATAAGTCATTCGGTGTAATCTGTAATGTTTTACAAATATCCATTAGCCTATTTAATGATGGAAAATATAAACCGCGCTCCATTTGAGAATAGTTTTGATAATTCATTTCTATGGTTTTCGCAAATTCTTTTTGATTCATTCCTTCTCGTTGCCGATATTCTTTTATATTTCTGGCTATATTTTTACGATATTCCTTTTTAATTGTCTAAACCTCCTTCACCCAATCGAATTAAAAAAAACGGGAGCTTTACAACATAAATTACTGAGTATATGACCAAAACACTAGCAAAAAAGTTTTGAAAATCTTCTGCTGAAACATTCCCTTTTACAAGCCATGGAAGCCATCCATTTTGACAAACAACACAAAACAAAACAGCAAAAGAAAAACAATTCATGACACGTTGAAACAAACGACTAAAGATCTGTACAATAAAACGAATTCCCTTTAACAACTCTATTAAAAAGTGTTCCATACATCCTCCTTTCTTATTTTCTTTACCGTTCCTGTTTTCTTATGCCAAATAATTAAACAGTCCTTAGAATCCTCTAAGGCCATCCAGTTTCCCGGATTTAACCGATGTTCCGAAACAATCTCTTTCTGTTTCCTTGTCAGCTTCTTTGCTTGTTTCAATTTTTTTTCACCTCCATTTTTTGATACAATCCTTGTGAATAAAAACATCTTTTCGCTGTCTTGTTCGTATGTATTCCAAACCTTGTGTTGTTTCATCTACTGCTTTTCCACAGACCGGACAACATTTTCCGGCTACTTTTTCCCTCATTCGTTTATCCCATCTAATCATGATTACCTCTTTTAAACAATCTCCTTTCTACCACCACTCCAGGTCTAAAAACTCCTTGTCTGTCTCAGCCTCAAAATAGGGAGTGACTTCATAGTGATAAATATTCCCGCTTTGATATTGAATACAAAAATCTCCATTAGAATCACAAAAAGCACTGTGAATCGCTCCTTCCTCCCAGCGACCTCCAAGTGCTTTTTGATGCATCTTCATAACTTCTTTTGCAAATTCGATCAAATCTCCCTCAACCATATTCATTCCTTCATTCCTCCGGCATATAAAATTCTATTTCCCCGGAAACAAAAGCATCATAAAGTTCACTCATGACTTGTGTAGTCCTCATAATGCTTCGATACTTTCCGACACAAATCCAACGATTTAAAAAATTCAAACAAATCTTCTTATTTCTTTGTCCAAATTTTTCTAAATAGTATCTTTGCTTTTTCTGTGAAACTACAATCACTTTCTTTTGTTACCTTTCCACCTATTTTTTTCATTTTTATTTGTGTCACCTCCCTCATAGGAATTTCAATCCATTCCTCTTCTTTTTTGTAAACGAAATAATCCCCATGGATCATATTTTCATTTTTCAGAAGTTCTGTTATACTAGGATAAGAATTTTCGTATAACTTTTCAGAAGATAATACAACTTCTACTGATTCAAAATGTTCAAAATAAATTTGCACCTGATATTTCTGCGGTCCATAACATTTATTAAGTGCATATAACACAGCCGGCATCAAAAAAAAACCTAAAACAAAATAAATAAAGTCCATTTAGGAGTTCCTTTCCATGAATCTTCTTTCTTTTTTAAAAAAATTCATTTTCAATTTTACTTCTGCTTCTTTCCTGTTCATCTCTCTTAAAACTACTTATTACAAAGAAAAGTGGGAGCACCTCCTAACATCATTACTAGGAGGCTATCTCCTATTTCTTTTGCTTGTGGTCATTGTTTACTTCTATCGGCGAGAATCTTAACCTCACCTTACAATCATCCAGTTCCCATCCTTTTGAAGCTTCAAGTTAAACTGACTGATCTGTACTGCCTTTGTCTCCTGATCCAGATATTTGACCGCCACAGAAACTTTGATCTTCTCTCCGTCTTTCTGTATCACCGGATTTAAAAGTTCCATAAAGGAATAACTTTCCTTATTCACAGGTTTTAAAACATCCCCTTTGACATAGTAGCTGAGTTCTTTTGCCTGTGCTTGTGGATACAGTTTGAAGAATGTTTTAAGGAAATCTGTTACCTCTTGTGAAGTTTTGGAATCGACTGATCCATCTACCTCCGCAATTTCCGGCTGATAGCCGCTTTTCTCCGGCACACTGCTGATCGTTGGATTTTGAACAATGACCAGATTTCCACTTGTATCTACATGCACGACCACACGATATACAGAAGATACTTCCTTTTGTTTACTTCCCTCTTTGATCTCCTGTTTTAAAGAGAAAATCACTTTGTACTCATTGTCCTTTTCGGACGGCGAAACAGACCAAATTTCCACGTCTTTCACACTGGAAGACGTAGAAACTTTTTGTCCTAACACATCCGCATTCAAGGTCTGAAGTTCTTCTGTCAAGAACTTTCCTGCCTTTTCCGAACGATCACCTACGCCGCTGTCTCCGGCACTCCACGTATAATACGCTTCTGCAAAGTTTCGAACAAAGTTTTCTATCCCGTTTGTGTCCACTAGTTTTTCTTTTTCTACTTTCCTCTCATGCACCGTATGCATGTCAATCGCAGTAAAATTCTTGTAGATTCCAAAAGCGACACTACAAATCAAAAGAATCCACAGAAAAATTACTGATTTTCTGTGGACCCCAACTTTCATTACCCGGACTTTTTCCGGTTTCTGCTTTTTTTCTTTTTTTTGCTTTTTTATGCCTTTCATATAAGCTCCTTTCCTATTCAATCGGTGCTCCGGTATCGGGGCTGGTATCTGCTGGTTTATGTACCTCCCAATCCGAAGTGTCATGCGGTGCTTCGGTATATTCTTCCTCTGTAGTTGTCTCTACAGGTGCTTCCGTCATAGTTTCATCCTCTGTTGCTATTTCAGTCGTTGCCTTTGTCTTTTTTTCTTCTCTTGGTTTCCATATCGTACAGGCAACAAACACACATACCACCAAAACCACAATCCCTATTCCTATTTTTTTCATTTACACATTTCCTTTCTTTTATTTTGAAATTATCCAAAATGGCCCACCGGCACTGGCATCAGATTTGGCTTCACTGGCGATAAGATCAAGGCTCCATGTCTGTTGCGTTCTTTTTCTTGATCCACAATCTGCTACTGTGATTTTTCCATCTTTTATTCCCGTTAACACAATAAAGTGCCCATTATTTGTGAAATGTCCTGGCCCCATAAGAGCCACAACTAATTTCCCCGTTTTTAAAGCATTGATCACCTGCTTTTTATTTTTTTTCACTGCCTTACACTTTAGGTGATATTCCTTTGAAAGTGCCGGAACTATAGCATGCATCGTTGCGTTTCCCTGACAGTATCCATGTTTCTCCGACCAAGCACATGTCTGCCGTGGATTTACTTTTTTTCCGGTTAGCGTGGAAATACAGATTGCCATTGACGTTGGCCCACAGCCGCCACTTTTAATTGTTCCAGTACCATATGGAAGTTTCCACCATGCGGCATCTCCTTGATTATAGTACACAACCTTAAGACCACAGTTCCCTTCCAGCGTCCCAACCTCTGCGGAAGAATCTCCAGTGCTGGTGGAATAATACCGCATGACTTTTTCCGCATGGTTCGGGGTTCCTTTCGCCCCGGCGGGCATACACTCCCGGCTATACTGTTCTGAAAGTGCAAGAGTGTAAATCCCACCATGCTTCTTAATCCATGCAATCCAGCGATCCATACCGTAATTGTATCCCTGAATCGCTACTTTGATATGATCGATATCCGTAGGAGAATCCACATCCGCTTTTTTTAGGGCATCCCTTAATTCCTGTACCCCGGCGTTAATCGAACACTCCGCATGGCCTGTCGGAATTCCGTTTGGCCCTTGAACATGGCCGCCGCTTTTATTTTTTGTTACCAAACAATACAGACCATAGGCTCCTTCTGCGGCCTGCATCGGGTCTGGTTCTCTTCCTCCACTCTCTGCCATCATAAGTGCAAGTGCAAGATCGCAATATTCAGATATTTTATACTTGTCACAATATTTTTGGACCATAGGACGGCGGGCTTCAACTTCCTGTGAAATCCCGATTGCCCCAAAGTTACTGGAAGAACCAGAATCATCATCATCATCTGCAACCAGCACACACATGAATAAAACAAGCGCAAAAAAAGGAAGAGTAGCACCAGCAACTTTTCCAAGTTTTTTCATTGCTTATTCCTCCCTCTATTCTGTCTTCTTGGCATCGGCTGACTTGTTTTATCCTGATGCCCCGTATTAATAGAAGAACGTTCCTTATTCAATTCTTTTGATGCAAAGTTACCAGAAGCACGTTCTCTACTTCTTTCTTTTTCTACAAAAGAAGTTCCTCTGCCCGTAGAAGTATCGTTTGAAACATTTTGTCTTCTCTGTTCATTTTTCATTACAGAATCCTGAGAAGAGTTTTTTTCTCCTACAGGGACATTTCCCCGATTCCGATTCTTACTTTGCATCTGCTCCGAAGACGTTACCGGGCGTTTATGGACTTGTTCTCTCTGTGGCTCTTCTTTCCGGTTTTGTTTCTTCTGTTCCATTTCCCGGCGCTTTTCTCCAACCGTTTTACGATGGTTTTGAAGTTTTTCTTCCCTTTTTTCTTTACGTTCTTTCGGCTCTTCTTTTATACCTTCTTTCAAGTTCTCTACATTGCTATAAACCGCATATTTGGCTTGTGTAGGAACACTTTTGATCTTCTCTCCTGCCATTTTTGCTTTATCAACAACTTTTTGCGGCGTATCTAAGACAGCACCTATTTTTTGTCCAGTCCGTGCCCCTACATTATCTCGTTTTCCTCCTGTTTCCTGTCTGCTCAGGCTGGCTCCAACAGCACCTCCTACGGCTCCAGCCGCACCTGCGGGAACAACATTTCTAAGCCTGCGTTCCATACGTCGTGTCTGCCGCCGCAAAAACATTTGTGGCTTCCTGAAAATTCTTCCTCCTGTCTGTTGTCCATCGTTTTCCAGCTTAAACATGCCCAGAATATCAGGTAGTTTCGTATAGATACCTGCATAGGTAAGAACCTGTAAAAATGCTGTCATAAAAAATGGATAGCTTTTCGATACCGAATAAAACATCGTGGAAATACTAAATGCAACCGTAATGATTAACGTGATCCCGGCCCGGCTCATAATCGTATTAAACAACTTTTCAACACCTCTTCGGACAGTTCCCTCATATCCAGGGATCATAGACAAAAGAGCACTGATCGGTAAAAACATTGCAAAAATGATGAACAAAACTTGAGAAAGAATCATCATTCCGGCAAATAAAGCTACAAAAAAAGAAACTCCGATATTAAACAAAAACAAAAATACCACAGTTCCCAGCCGATTCCCTACTTGCGTTGTTGTTAAATTATTATTTTTCTTTTCCTCAATCTCTTTTTTTACAACCTTCTCCCGGTCTTCTCCGTCATTTTTGTTTGGACTGGTTGATTCCAGTTCTTTCACCCGGTCTTTTCCTAACTTTTTTACATCCGTGGAACCATACTGAAGGATCAGCCACGGCTGTCGGACTTGGATCGAAAATAAGTTATCCCGGATAAGATCCACACTGTCCGTTCCTTTTACAGAACTATCCGGTATTGTGATTTTCGTTCCTAAACTTAATGCCGCACTGCTTATGTCCGTAGAAAAACCATTCACCTTTTTGATAAGATCAGGGGCATAAGCAATAAATGACGCAGACACTAAAAACACAACAACAAAATTGACCACTGCATGAACCGCCTTTGTTGTTTCTCTCTTTAAAAGCCCTGTATAAATCACATAAGCACCCACAATCACAATAAAGAACAATAAAAATCCAGCATAAAAACCATCGGTAGAAATTCCTTTCTTTGTAACCCCCGCAAGTGTCTGAATATTTTTTCCAACCGTCTCAGCCATTTTGGTAATAAAATCTAATTTAAACGCTTCGGAAACGAGGTATCCCGTAGCATTCGAGATATATAAACTCAAACGCCAAATAAAGTTTGTAATCATGTACACGCCGTACATGACACTTTTTCCAATCCCGTCTCCCCAGTTCCAAGGAAGCCAATCCCATCCCGTATCTACATAGAAATCAAGCTGGTAATTATCAAGTCCATAACGAGAATACGCATGGTTTTTATCAATCGTAGAATCAACCAGTCCAGCCGCCTGGGCAACATTGCCCAAACATGCCAAAGCAATCACAATACCAATTGCAACAGCAATGATAATTCCAAGGATTTTCAATACCTTCTTTTTCTTCACTTATCATGCCCCCTTTTCCACTGGCGGACGAGTATCAAACGCATGGAACAAATCTGCAAAGACCGGATGAAATTGAATGACTCCAATATGTCCATATAAATCCTGCATTAATGCCTGACCATTCTCCAAGTTCCGAAGTCGTTCCTGATTTCCTTTATCTTCTGGATCAAGTCCAAAAAATTCCAATGTTTTTTTGATCTCTGTCAAGTCTGTGCTTCTGAACGCAAACTTGATTCCAATGTTATTTTTCATTTTTTCATCCAAAAGGTCATCCACATTCTGAGTGATGAAATAAACACCTGCGTTCATCGCACGTCCTGCACGGACGAGTTTATTACTAAGTGCTTTTCCCTGTGTTACCTGCAAGAAACTCCACGCTTCATCTAAACCCACCGCCTTAAAGACAGAGCGGTCTTCTTGAATGAAGTTTAACGCAAACGATGCAATGACGATCATCATTGCAATACTGAGGACCTCCGTGATTGTATAACTATCTGCTTCTTTATCCGGTTCCGGGAGTATCAGATCAGCAACCTGCAAAACATTTAGCTGTTTATCAAGACTGATAGACCCTTCTACCTTTCCAGATGAAAACAAAAGGATTCCTAAAGCACAGTCCGCAAAGCTTTCTATATGCGTTGCAATCAAGGACGCTTCTCTTGTCCCTTGTTTTTTTAATACGTCAATGACGCTTAAAAGCCCTGGTCTTTCACTGTCCGTGACTTCCCGGATAGCGGACATCAAAATCGGAAATTTCTCAGGATCTTTGTTGGAAATTCCTGTTAAATAAGTGAGAATATCCACCACAAGATTCTTTGCTTCCTCTCGATCCTCATAAATAATATAAGGATCTAACAGTCCGCGATTTTTTTGCTCTGATGTTAAATTTACAATATTTAGCTGATCCCTGATTTCCGGAAGATTTTCTATCCATCCTCCACGCTCGGATTTTGGATCCAGAATAAGAACCTTAGCACCAAACAATGCGGCGTAGTACATAATCATATTAGCAGAGAGCGATTTACCACCCCCTAAAGAACCTAAAAACGCCATAGCCAATGCATTCGTTACCGAACCTTTTACTCCCTGTGCCGCAAGAGCTGGCTGAATATAGACATTTTTTCCGGTATCCACATTGTACCCAATGTAGATTCCATGATCTTCTCCAAGCTGTTGCGTTGCACCAAACCCAAGACTTGCGATAAAATCAGAAGTGACATACTGAATATAGTCGTCCTCAAAACGTTTGCTTGCTGGAATAAATTCTTCAAACAAGCCTCGCATATCGCCAAACGGACGAACAAGTTTGATTTCCAGATCATCGTAAAAATCCCTAATTTCATCACATCTCATTTTGAGTTCGTCTTCGCTGTCTGCACAAACACGGATCACGTAGCTAATCTTGTACATAGAATCTTTTGTCTGATTCAAATCCGTTTCCAGTTCGGTAACATCCTCCAAAGCTTCTACTACTGTCTCAGATGATTCACTATCATTTTGATAGGCATGATCATCCAGATCCTTAAGCTCTTTCTTTTTATTTCTCACTTTTGTAAGTGCTTTTCGATTTTCTATCACTTCTATATTCATAGAAGTATCAACCGGAAAATTGAATTGCTGTTGCTGATAATAAAAAATTTCCGATCCCGGAAATTCTAACTCTCCAACAATATTAGAAATTGTAAAGCAAGAAACATAAGTTTCCTGTTTCTCTCCCACAATCTTCATAGACCGTTGTTTTTCTTCTATAAGACATCGGGATGGACGTAGAAGATCATACCTCTTTACAAGCGTTTCCCCTTTTAGTTTTTCTTTCGGAAGAGAATATTCATACTCTTCATATGGCACCGACACCTGACCATAAAGATGATCTAAAATATATCCAATATCATTTTTGGTAACTTTTCGGAACTGAAATCTCCTTCCAATCTTATTTTCCAAAAGTTTTTCAGCTTTTGAATATCGGCGAATTTCTTTGTCGCTCATACTCAGAAAATCACCCATAACTTTCCTATTTACTTCGCCTATAAAATCTCGGATAGTCTCCTTAAAAGTCTCCTTGAAATTTTGCAAATTCATTTCCTGATCATCTAAAACCAACTTAAACCCAAAAAAATAGCGATACGCCACTTGGCTATCACCAATCATTTCAACAAGCGCATCCGTCTGAGCATCAATTCTTTCCATTGCCACATCCGATAATGCGGATGTAACTAATTCCTTTGATTTTTCCTGCGTTGCCCGGATACTTGATTCCGTAGCGATCTGCAACGCATGAATATTTCCTGATCGTTGCTGAGCAATCAACTGACGAAACCTGTTATGAACCTGTTCTTTTTCTTCCGAGGAAAGAAAAGAATAATTATATGGAATCATTTCATAATAGGCATAGACTTCACCGCTTTGATTCCATATCAGATTGTTTTCAATATATTTAATCGGGAACATATAAATCACTCCTTACATATGTAATTGATTCATTCATAGTTTCTTTTTTTAATTTGACCGCTTTCCCCGCATAGGTAACTTTAGGCTGTAGATAATAAGAAAAAACCGATTTTATAAAACGATATGGTTTTTTCCCATCAAAAGCCTTTTGACTCATGAACCACGTTATCCCAACAGGAAGACAGATATACTTAATCAAAACATTTTGAATCATGGAGAATGGCGGCACATCCGCTAACATAATAATGAAAAGAAACATTGCCACAAACCACGCCATTTGACTAAATGTAACAGGAAAAGGAAGCTTAAAATCATTAATAGAATATAAAACTTTTTCTACACTCCATATATTCGTAAAACTTTTTACTTTTTTCAACTATTTTCTCCTTTCAATGACACTTGTTTCTGTAATCAGAAAATCTCTTTCTGCTTCCAGATCAGTTGCATAAGCATCCAAGTCAATGTCCTTCCTCCGGGCTTCCGATAATTCAGTTTCCAGCATCCTTTCTGCCACATCCCACATCGACCTACAACATCGATAATATTCTAATTCATCAACATGATTCAGCAACTCAAAAATATTACTGAACCACTTTTTCCTTATTTCTTCAATATCTTCTATCGGAATAAAATCCGATATTGATTCTATTTGTTCACATGCACGATTTAATTCCTCTAAATCATATTCCCCTTTTTCCAAGAAAAAAGGAAGTTCTGTATCTACGACTACATAACTTCCTTTCCCTAAAATATATTCAACTGCTGTGACATTCGTAGGCATCACAAACCATGTCCCTGTTTCATCTTTACTTTCTTTATTTTTTAAACAAACTCTCACTTTTTCCCCTTTCTTTCTATTCCATATTTTTTCTCTAGCTATGCGGCCGCAACTCCGTCCTCCTTTCTCAATTAAATTTTAAATAAATTACTTTTGTACCATTCCTTCACCCCCTACCCCCTATGCCCATCTCCCATAGGGGGAATCTCATTTTTTTGTTTTGGCTTATCTTTTATATTCGCAGATTCCATAGTCTGTTACTTCATAATTTCCTGTTCGGTACAAGAAATCTCCATAGTCTGCATAATCTATGTATTTTCGGATGGGATCCGGAATATCTCCTAATTCCCCATCTATAATAAGTTTTCGATAAGCCAACTCCTCCATAGACTTACATTCAGGATAAATTCGACATTCCTGATCCATTTTTTACTTCCCCCTCTATCCTATAATTTTCTTAAACAGATTTAATAACAATGTTTTTACGCCCGCCGTATTGAATACTAAACCTACCGCAATAAGAGCAACAACGCCAAACCCCAAAAGTTTCGTCATCTCTCTTTTAAAAAGTAGATAAACACCAATAACAGAGATACCAACTAACACTAAAGGCTGTAAATTACTAGTCAACCAACTCTGAATGTTTGCACCAAAATTCATTTTCTATTTCCTTTCTATTATTATCTCATTAATTTTTAGTTACGTTAATTTTCCATTTTTCAACTACATTAAAATCACCTCCTCAATGGAGGCTTTTTCCTGTTCCAATATTTTCTTTTGCTTCTTTGTCAATTCCGCATGTTCTACCATTTCATTCAATAGGTCTGTCTCCCGTATGGCATCCAGACCTAAAACCATCTTTAAAGTCGGAGCTACCTGTCTAGCAATCCAATTCATTGTCCTATCCAATGTGTATGGTTCCGGGGCAGTTGTAAGTTTTAACTTTCCCCGGTTTTCTCCAATAAAACACGCCCAACGAATATTCGTTTTCCAATCCGCCCGGCGTTTTGTATCATCCCGGTCTATAAACCGGATATAATAATTAATAATTGAAAAGACTGTTGTTTCCAGATCGTAACGATATAAAAGATCCTCTACAGTATGCTGTGCCCGATCATCTTTAAGTCTTAGCTCAAACCGATTTTTGATGGGCGTTTCATCTACGGGAATACCAAACTTGATATACTGCTCATAATCTTTCTCATATAAACAGATGTAAACATCCGATTTTAAGGATCCAATATAGAGTGTATTTCCCATTCCCAAACGATCTTCTTCTCTGTTTCTAATCAATTCTCCGGAGCGATAAGACTTAAAGGTACGAAACCTTGTAATACACTCACGATCCTGACATTTCCTTGTCAGTTCTGGTACACTCAAGATCCCGGTCATATCATTGATCGCCAAATCAAGCCGTTTCATGACGGCTTTAACCGACATACAAGCTTGAAAAAAATCAAACCACGATCGGCCTTGTGCTTCCAAGAAGCTTTCATACTGCCGACATCCCTTTCCTTTTAACTCTAGCAACACTCCTTTCTCTACATCATCCGATGCCATGATAAAAATATTTCCGATAACATAACTTTCTTGATAATTGTTTGGTGCATGATCTTCATGCACCATAAAATCAATATTCAGTTTCAAAATTTCTTTGATGATCCATTCGACTTCCGTCGTTGGAAATCGAACTTTTACGTAATCAAAAAGAAGTGTCAGCGACGCTTCTGGATTAAACCTTTCCAAAATTTCTTCCATCACTTTTTTTGTATCATCCGGTGGAACAGCTTTTCCACCTTCAATTTGATTTAGGTACTGTCGACTAATTCCTAGTGCCACGGAAAGTTTGCTTTGCGAAATACCGTAATCAAGACGCTTTTTTCTAAATTCTTGTACCCATGCATTCATTCATACCTCCCAATTCTCAATTAAAAAAAAAGTGTCAACTAGAGGCATTCTTGTTGACACCCTGAAAAAGTCCTCTAAGCCCTGATGTTTACAGGACTTTTAGACTGTTGACAGTTGCATTTGTACCCCCCTGTTAGTGTCCGGGGGTTTTAATTTGCTGGTGCGGCAAGCCGCACCAGCAACAGGCGACACCTACGGCTTCCGCTTCGCACGCCGCCTGTGCCGCCTGTGCTACCTATTTACTTACATACGGACCCTAAGATACCGCAAGATCACATCAACATCTTCCAAAATTTTCTTCTCTTCTTTGGAAAGATCGCTGTCTTGATTGGGAAAAGATAATTCAAAATCACAAACAGCTTCCCCTAATCTTAAATAAAACCGATCAGAGAATTCCCCTTTTTTATCCAATACTTCCGCCAGAAGATCATGCACGTTGTCAGAGAAATATTCTTTCAAACTCTTACTTCCAGCATAAGTCAACAGGCATTGTAAAACTTCGGAATCCATAATCTTATACATATCTTCTGCAAACTGCCCGTAATTAACGCAAAGACCACACATCCTTTCTTCTGTATCCAAATACCCAACTGTGATTTTTAGAAATTCCACATTCTTTTCGATCATTCTTCTATCCTTTCTTTGTGTTGTCCGACTCTTTGTCTTTGTAATTTCCCGATTTCCCTTAAAAAATCATATCCTTTTGGGACTAACGGAGTATAAAACTCAGAAATGACCCCATTTCCAGCATCTACATATCCACGGCCTTTTGTCCGCTTGAAAAAGAAATCCTTATCCTGCTCTCCAAACATCATGGAGTAGCCTAATTCACTCATGCGGCCTAATGCCACACGAAAATTGAACTGGTCACGCATCCCATCTTGTAGATATTTTGCGTCTGGTCTTTGACAAGCTAAGATAATAAAATAACCAGACTGCCGACCCAACATCGCAATCTGGTTCAATTTCTCCATTACTGGCATACTTGCCTTATTCCCTAACAAATTCATAAAAGCCACATATTCGTCAAAGACGAGGAAATGTGGCTCCAAGCCTAAATAGGCATAATTTTCCCCGGTCTTATAACCCGGCATCCGCTTCATTGCTTCGTTCCTTTCTAGCATTTCATCACAAAAGTGTTCAATACAAGAAATCATTTCTTCTTTCCTGTGATGAACATCTGGCAGAACCGTTTCCAAATCGGCAAGATCGGCATTTTTCGGATCAAGAATCGTCAACACAGCATTTGTATGAAGTAACATCCAAATGATACAAAGAAGAAAATACGTCTTCCCTCCTCCAGTCGCTCCAGCAATCAACATATGTGGCAATGTGTCATATTCCCAGTAAACATTATCCATTAATTTTAGACAGCCGTTTGAAATCTCCATTTCTTCTATACTGATCCGGCTTCCAATCGTATCATACAAAAGCTCGTACTCCACATAGGATTCCTTAAGTTCTTTTACAATCAACTCACAAAATAGCCCCGTTTCCAATTTCTTTTCCAAATGCAAAAGTTGATCTTGATATTTTCCCATCGTGATTCTTACATTAATTCGGATAATTCCATTATCCAGCGTATAATAGACTTTGGGAAAATATGTAATCTTCTCTTTGCTTTTACTACCGCCCGGAAGATCTTTAAAAAACGAATCCTGAGACTGTACCGCCTCTGATTCATACCATCCATTTTGAAGCAACATCCGGGCTATTTCCTGACGATGCACCCGTTGTTTCCATTGATCTATCCGAAAATAATGATAAGACCATGCAACCGCCACACAGACAAGTACAGTCACACAGAAAGAAAAAAGGACAAACGGAAAATTGATATTCCATTTGATCTGGTCCAAGTTATGCAAACTAATCCCACTAAAATCCGAAATTTGCCACCAATTCAATAGCAAAAAAACGCTAAGGAAGATAGGAGATAGCAAAAAAAAGACAAAAGAAAAGATCAGGTTTTTATCTCTTATCCTGATCCGCTTTCCTTTTGCAAAAAATCTCATTTTTTTAATAAAATCCTCCATAACAGATTACAAGGCCGCCTGTTTCTTCGTCTGGCTGTTCGTAAAACCGAAAAATATGCTCTATGTGATCCTTACACATATCGCTTTCTACAGAAACTTCAAGATTCTCACCCGGATCACAAGTTTCCACAGCATCATAGAGCAACTCTTCTGCCCTAGATTTAAATTCTGGTAACACAACACTTTCAAAATCCTTGATATATTGATCCAAGATTATAATATTACTCATTTTTTTTATTCCTTCTTTCCCGACACCTCTTTTTTAGGTGGTTGATTTGAATTATTCTGCCCTTTTCCTTTCAAAACAATATCATCCGCTTTTAGATACCAGTCAACATCGGCACCTCTAAATGTTGCATTCGCAACGGTATCAATAACAGGATTTATCAATTCAACAAACGAATTATATTCGTATTCTTTCACAGGCACATCAGCCGGGATACTAACTTGAATCATGCAGCCTTGTTCCCTGCATTTCAGATCATAAGTGCGTTCTTTAATTTCATCTGATACTGTTCCATCCTCATTTGTCAACCGAACCTCCCGGCGTAATGCCGAAAACTTTAGTTGCCCAAACGTCCTTTCTTTATCTACTACAATTCCCTCTGGTAATCTCATATTTTCCTCCTTCTTACGCTTTTACCATGTCATCTGCCAACATTTTGTATTTTGTAAATCCACGACCATTAATGTTGTATCCTTCTGCCACAATACGTGGATTTACCAGTTTTACCTTTTCTTCAAATTCAAAATGTTTCTCTCCCACCGAAGCAGGGAGTAAAACCATAACATCATCTGCTTTCTGCACCTCAGAAAACAGATTATATGTACGACCAATAACAGTCATACGATTATTTACCCGACCCTGTTCAACTTCTCCTTCTCCGGCAAATTCCAGAGTTCCAAATGTTTTCTCCATATCTGGTATTACATGTTTTAAATTCATTAATTTTCCTCCTTTAATAATTTTGATATTTCTTCATTCTTTTAATTATTCTCTACTTGGGGAGTTACGCTCCCCAAACCCCTAGTTTACGGCATTTTCCAGCAAGTAGAATCTGCTTCCAAATGTCGTATTATTAGGCGGCTCTCGAATCCTCATATTTTTTCCCTCCTTTATATCAATAAATAATAATATAAAACTATAAAATTCATTGAAAATAAAACTTTTCCCATAATACTCCTCTCACTTCTCTATTTTTTAATTATTTTTACAATTTTATCTTTAGCATCATAATCTATATAATAATCAGATGGGGACTTTTCATATTCCCTCAATACATCTTTTTTGGTTCCCTTTGAAGTAATTACATCATCCTCATATTTTAATGAATATCCAGATGACAATTTATTCTCTATGGAACTTAGAGATTGTTTTATTTCTTCCTTTTTCTGTTTGTCAACATTTGAAATGGAAAGAGACAGACTAAAAGACAAAACACCCATGATAATAACACAAAATACGGATAAAATAGATTCATTAAGACTAAAAAAATCTACACAAATACAAATCAACATGCCTAAAAACATAATCACAATAGACAAAACAACAAAGTAAATAATTGTCATATCTCCTCCTTAAATTCTAATTTTTGTTTTATTCTTATCTTTTAGTATTTTCCCAATGCTTTTTTACTCCTATCTCCATTTTAATGCCAGAGACATAGTTAGAAGAAATGACATTCCAGATACCAACATTGCAAAATTTCTATCCTCCAGAATACTTTCATTATTCTTTTTTAGATATATTAAATACTCTAAAAATATGAATATATAAAGAATAATATTTCCTATAAATAAAACGTTTATGATTTTCTCCATAATTCTCCTCCTATTCAGGACCATAATTTACATCGAACCGCTCCGTTGTAGTCGGTTTCAGCTTTCTGGTTGTCGTAGGCCGTGGCCACTTGTCGTCTTTTGGGTGTCTTCGGTCGTTGATTTTGATTTTTTATTCTTCTTTTTTGCAGTTGTGATTTTTTTCTACAAACCTAAAATAATTTACTAAATATAATTATCTTAGATTTATAGAAATATATAGATTGCTTAATAACATCTATGGGGATAGAGAATAAAATGAATGATTTTATTGTTTATGCCATTAAGCAATCTAAAAAAAGTATTTTTAAAATAATCTGTAATTGAACCTCCTTCCTCCCTTTTACCTCTGGGAATGAGGCGGTGCTGTTCTCTGTCTTGTCTTTCCTATGCCCACGGTTTATTCCCTACTCTCTTAAAGGCACGTATTATTCTGCAATATCCCTTACAGCCCAGCCAACGCTGGCGTTATCTCGGTAATACATAAAACCAACTTAAAAGTCTCAAACACATTTCTATGTACGACATTACTATATCCTCAGACGGCACTCATTCAGTTGTCAATGTTCACAGTATTTCCGAAATTAAAATGGGATTTTTAGAACGAACGTTCCTTGATTTCTAAGACATAATACTTTAGAATAAAGTTGTTATTATATTGTCTTATCGAAAGATAAGTCCCAAAGAGGTTTCAAGCGCCAACTTGGAATCTCTTTTTTTATTTAATTCAATCTGGCAATCACTTCACTGCCTAAATCAAAAAAATGAAACCGAACTAGGACTTCTCCTTTAGTTCAATTTCATTATACAACTTACGTTTTTTTAAAATTGTCTCCTGGCTTTCCAAATAAAATATAGTAGGAACCTGTTTTTCTGAACATGGTTCCTACTATATCCAATCTTTATTCTGATTTTTTCATCTTACGGCAAAACTGAAAGCAGTTCTTCTTTCGCTCTGTTCAGTTCACCGGCCTGTTCCCTCGTAATCTTTTCAAGCTTCACACGTTTGAGCGCTTTTTTTAAATCTGCCGCTGCATCTTTGATGGCTTTCTTCTTTTCTTTTTCGATCTCTTTCTTGTGCTCTGCAAGATACTGTTCCGCCCTGACAAGTGTCTCTTCCGCCTCATGATAGGACTGAACCGCTTCTTTGTGTTCCTCATCAAATGCTGCATTTTCTTTTGCATTCCGGATTGCCTGTTCGATCTCTTCCTCCGACATATTGGAACTTGAGGTGATCACAACGCTCTGTTCCTTTCCGGTCCCCAGGTCTTTTGCCGATACCTTCAGGATACCATTGACATCGATATCGAAAGTCACTTCAATCTGAGGCACCCCTCTCACGGCCCGTTTGATCCCCTTGAGCCGGAAATTGCCGATGACCTTGTTTTCATTGGCCATCATCCGCTCTCCCTGGAGAACCTTGATATCCACGGCTGTCTGGAAATTAGCGCCTGTAGTAAAGATCTGGCTGTGACGGGTCGGAATTGTCGAGTTGCGCTCAATAATCCTTGTAGCCATTCCTCCCATTGTCTCTATAGACAGGGAAAGCGGGGTTACGTCCATGAGCAGCACTTCATTGGTTCCGGCCTCTCCTGCCAGTTTCCCTCCCTGGATGGCGGCCCCCAGCGCGACACACTCATCGGGATTTAAAGACTGGTCCGGGCGCTTTCCGGTGATCTCTGCCACCTTCCGCTGTACGGACGGAATTCTTGTAGATCCTCCCACCATCAGCACCCTGTTGATTTCTCCTGCGGACAGTCCCGCATCCTTCAGCGCGTTTCTGACCGGTTCTTCGGTTTTTGATACAAGGCTGTAAGTCAGCTCATCAAACTTTGTCCTCGTAAGCTGAATGTCCATGTGGTGTGTCTCACCCCGGTCCACGACGATGAACGGCAGGTTGATATTTGTCTCAGACATGCTGGAAAGTTCGATCTTAGCTTTCTCTGCGGCTTCCATGATCCGCTGCATTGCCTGGACATCTTTTTTCAAATCAATTCCATCTGTCTTCTTAAAAGTTTCCACCAGATACGCTGCCACTGCCTCATCAAAATCATCACCTCCCAGGTGATTGTTTCCTGAAGTTGCCAGCACCTCGATCACGCCGTCTTCGATCTGAATGACCGACACATCGAAAGTACCGCCTCCCAGGTCATAGACCATGATCTTTTGCTCCGTCCCGTTATCCAGACCGTAGGCCAGCGCCGCAGCGGTAGGTTCATTTATGATGCGCTTTACCTCAAGACCTGCGATCCTTCCCGCATCCTTGGTAGCCTGTCTCTGGGCGTCATTAAAATATGCAGGCACGGTGATCACTGCCTCCGTCACTTCCATACCCAGATAGCTCTCGGCATCCTGCTTTAACTTCATCAGGATCTGGGCGGAAATCTCCTGTGGGAGATATTTCTTTCCGTCGATCTTCACCCTGTAATCCGTCCCCATATGCCGTTTAATAGATGACACTGTCCGTTCCGGGTTCGCCGCAGACTGCCTTTTGGCCGCATCTCCGATCAGTCTTTCTCCGTTTTTGGTCAAAGCCATGACCGACGGCGTCGTCCTTGAACCTTCTGCATTATGTATGACAACGGCTTTTCCGCCTTCCATCACGGCAGTACAGCTGTTGGTCGTCCCTAAATCAATCCCTATGATCTTACCCATAAGTCCTCCTGTTTATGTTCCGTTGTTAACAAGGCCTGCAGCAGAAATTGATAAAACAATTCAGCATAATAAGCTGCATGCAGCAGCTGCTTCCCATCGTACTTCTTCCATATCCGGAGCCCATGTTCTGATACCAGCTTCCGCTCTGCTGAATCTGCTTTAAAAGCATCTGGTATTCCATGTTGGAAGGGTCCATCTGCACAGCTGTCTGCGCATGTTCCAGCGCGGTTACGTTGTTGCCGATGCCCATGTTTGCCACAGCGCTGAAATAAAACCACTGTGCATTTCTCTCGGATATACTTCCGAGCACCTGAAGAGCCTCCCGGTAATGACCTGCCCGCAGATAATTATAGGCGGCCGTCATCTCTGCCGAACCGGTTCCGGCATTGCCGTATCCCCCGTAGGAGGACTGTCCTCCCTGATATGGATTTCCATATGGGTTTCCGCCGGACGCTCCGTACTTTCTGAAGTCCATGATCTTTTTATAGGCCTCCTGGATTTCTTTAAATTTCCGCTCTGCGTATTCCGGCTGATTTAAGTTAGCATCCGGATGATATTTCTTGCTCAGCCTCCGGTATGCTTTTTTTATTTCCTCATCGGTCGCATCCTGGGATACGCCTAAGATTGTATATGCTTCATCCATCTCATTCTTCCTCACTGCCTTTTCTTCTGTTCTTTGCGATCTCAAATTTCGTCCATACTCCAGAATAAATGATATTCCTGAGAATTTCAATATCCTTCAAGATCGGCAGTCGTTCAAACACAGCGGCACACTCCGTCATCATCATGGTCAGGACCGTCTCTGCTCTCTGATCAAACTCTTTGCCCTCCGCATATAAACTCCATGGATTGTACCGTCCATTCTTCAGATCATCGGATAAATCTTCGTAGGCATCCATCAGATAAATGAACTTTCCAAGAAAGAATCCCATCGTTCTCAGATCATCAGACCACTCATCCTCCCGGAAGACAAAAATCTCTCCGAGCATCGTTCCCGTGAGGCCTGCCACACGATCCAGCTGATCCGTGTTTTCCTTCTCACAGACTGAAAGCTTCTTTATATAATCTCTGACAGCCCGGCTCTGTCTCGGATATCTCCGAGTGATCTCCATACATGATTTCCTGAGGCTATCCGCCAGCAGAAGACTTTTAAGCTTCTTCTCGTCCTGCCAGTCATCCAGCAGATTATAATAAGTAAGAAGAATTCCCATATCCGCCGCATAGTCACTCAGCTGATTGCACATAACCTTCTGCCTCTTTGCTGGATGGAGTCCGCAGAAATGCTTGCCGGAATGAAGCTTCGGCTCATAAAGCCCGTTTAATAAAATGGTAAGAAACGTCATGTCAAAGCTCAGTGTCAGCTGGCCTTTCTTTCCGTAATGCTTATAGAGCCTCCGGCACAGTCCGCAGTAATAGGCACGGTACCGTTCATAATCTTTGATCTTCATCTCAGGCTTATTGACAATCAAATATCCAAACATGCAAACCTCCTTTTACGATCTCGCCTGGAATTCTTTCCGGCATTTCGGACAGGTGATCACGATATTCCCCTTACCCTTCGGCACTCTGATATCCTGACCGCAGCCCGGACACCGGAAAAACTTGTTCGTTTTCCGCTGTTCAAAATGAAGCTTCTTCTTCCTGAAAAACCCGGTAATCTTGCTGGTCTTCCTGAGGAATGCCGCATTTTCAGCCGATCTCTTCGCAATATTCCTGGAAAAAATCCTGAAATAGGAATAGATCAGCAAAAGAAGTCCCGCATAATAAAACACAAACGCCTTCTTTATAAAAATAGGAAGAAACATCCCCGCCAAAGCCAAAATCAGCAAAAATTTTGAAAGAGAATCTGTGCCGTAACGCCCTCTTAAAAAATTCTGAATCTTATCTCTCATCATCTCACCTTTCTTAACATTCAAATGCACCTCTAAGCAGCCTGCTCCAGCAGATATTACGTCCATTTTCTACATGATTGGAGTGAGGCATTCTAAGAGCCGAACGGAAATCATGTGGAAAATGTCATAGATAACATTATAGCATTTTCGTTTGATGGAAAACATAAAGAAATTATAAAATCTTTGAACTTTTTGTGTCATAGAAACATACATGCCTCATATAATGAACAAAGGAGATGATGAGATGACAGATTTAACAAGGCTTCGCATGGAGCAGGAAAAACTGAAATTAAATCAAAAATATGCCTCCCATTCCGATCCGTTTCACACAGAACCGGAAGAGAGCGCCAGCTACTGGTCTTTTCTGAAGCTTCGCACGATTTTTTCTATCATCCTGCTGCTGTTTGTCCTGTCCCTTTCTAAAACAGCAGGCTCCAGGGATGCAGAAAAGATCAAGTCCGTCATTCAGCACATCGACCAGAGAGACCCTTATACACAAAAAGCTCTCAATGAAATCCAAAAAAATTTCCATTAACCCTCAGACAGCCGCTTCCTCTTTCATGTGGAAGCGGCTGTCTGCTGATTATCTTTTCTTTGGTTTCGGCACCGGAAGTTCTTCAAAAGAAGCTCTCAGAAAACGGCAGAGCAGCTCCCGGTCTTCCAGCTCTTCTATGAGAAAATAGGGTTTTGCCCCGTCATAGGGCGGTTCTTTCGGACACTCAGGCAGGATTTCTTCTCCGGCCTTTGTGATCTTGACAAAAAATTGGTTGTCACAGACGACACCTATAAATTTTCCGTCCAGATAAATACCGTACTCTCCAAACATTTTTCTGTAAGAAACCTCTCCGGCACCCTCTGCCTGACCGCATACATATTCTGCGAATTCAACGCTTGAAGCCATATCTTCACCTCCTGTCATTATCCTTAGAATAGCAAAAGGAACAGGACAGCTGTATGTCCTGTTCCAAATCTTCTCTTTAATTTCCTTCTTTGACCTGGCAGAACTTCTTCTTTCCCTTTTTCAGGAGCAGACGTTCTTTGTCGTCAAAATCTGCCGAAGTAAACACCTGTTTAAAGTCTGTCACTTTCTCCCCGTTGACGGATACACCGCCCTGGGTCACAGTCCTTCTGGCATCAGATCTTGTAGAACAGAGTTTCGTATCTACCAGCAGAGTCAGGATATCAAGTCCCTCCTCAAGCTGTGCCTTGGAATACTCATGCACTGGCGCATCCTCACTGGCCGCACCCTGTACAAACAAGGCTTTTGCTCCGGCCTGTGCCTTCTTCGCCTCTTCTTCACCATGAACGATCTTTGTCACTTCATATGCCAGCACTTCTTTTGCCTTATTGATCTCGGCATCCTGAAGCGCTCCAAGTCTTCTCACTTCTTCCATCGGAAGGAACGTTAAGAGTCCGAGGCACTCTTCTACCTTCACATCTTCGATATTTCTCCAGTATTGATAAAACTCATATGGAGAAGTCTTTTCAGGGTCCAGCCAGACGGCTCCCGACATAGTTTTGCCCATCTTCACGCCGTCGCTTCTGGTAAGCAGGGTAAGTGTCAGCCCAAACGCATTTTTCTGCTCCTTGCGGCGGATCAGATCCGCACCCGCAAGAATATTGCTCCACTGGTCGTTTCCGCCCATTTCCAGAGTACAACCGTATCTGCGGTTCAACTCTAAGAAATCATATGCCTGCATGAGCATATAGTTGAATTCAAAAAACGTAAGTCCCTTCTCCATGCGCTGTTTGTAGCACTCAGCTGTCAGCATCTTGTTGACAGAAAAATGGACTCCGATCTCTCTTAAAAAGTCTACATAATTTAAATCTAAAAGCCAGTCAGCGTTGTTCTCAAGGATTGCTTTGTCATTGTCGAATGAGATGAACCGGGACAGCTGCTCCTTAAAACGCATGGCATTGTGTTCAATGGTTTCTTTTGTCATGATATTGCGCATGTCAGACTTGCCGGAAGGGTCTCCGATCATCGTCGTTCCGCCCCCTAAAAGGGCAATCGGTCTGTGCCCCGCTCTCTGCATATGCATCATGGCCATGACCGTGAGGAAATGTCCTGCGGTAAGGCTGTCTGCGGTAGCGTCAAACCCGATATAGAACGTTACTTTTTCCTTTCCAAGCAGATCGCGCAGTTCCTCGTGGGTCGTCTGAGCGATAAATCCTCTTTCCTGCAAAATATCGTATACATTTTCACTCATTGGTCTACTCCTTTATCTAAATTGTTCATTTTCAATTTCAGCCGTGTAATAGATTCTGGCTTTTACGGAAACTCTTCGATGATCTTTAACAGCAGTTCCCATGTCCTTTTAACGGAAGGAACAGAAAGCCTCTCACCAGTCGTGTGAATATCAAAGATATCCGGTCCGAAAGACACGATATCCAGTCCCTCGATTCTGGATGCAAAAATGCCGCACTCCAGTCCTGCGTGAATCATCTCCACTTTCATTTCCTTTCCGTACATCTGCCGGTAAGCCTTCAAAAATACGTCTCTTAAAACCGAATCCTTCTTGTATTCCCATGCAGGGTAATCGTTGACCCGCTCATAACTGCCGTTAAGCTTCCGGGCCAGAGACTCAAGGCAGCCTGCCAGCTCCTCTTTATAAAAAGGCGCCGAACTGCGCACACCGAAAGAAAATGAGATTTCTTCTCCGTCCATCTTAAGAATCCCCAGGTTTAATGAACTTTCCACCAGACCTTCGATATCCCGGCTCATCGTGTGAATGCCGTTTGGAGTATGGTTAAGAAAATAAAGCACTGCATCCTGCGCATCCTGAGTCAGGCAGTCCCTCTTTTCCATTTCAGAGAATTCCAGTCTCACTTCCATGCCGTCATCTGTACCCTGAACCTGCTCTTTAAAGTTCTGAAGCAGCTTTGCCGCCGCCTCTTCTATCGCTTCTCTGTCCTCACAGATCAATTCTGCATAACACTCGTTGGGAATGGCATTGTCTTTCTGCTCCAAAGCCCCATAGATTCGGCTTATATGAATCCCCTTTACGCAGCAGAGCAGCCGCCCCATCAGAATATGGGCATTCGCACGGTTTTTATCGATCTCGGTTCCCGAATGCCCGCCTAAAAGACCGGTAATGGAGACTCTGCACAGGCTTCCCTGCATCTCTTTATATTTAAGCGTGAGAGAAACCTTGACTGTCGTTCCCCCGGCACATCCCGCCAGCAGGATTCCTTCTTCTTCCGAGTCAATATTCAAAAGGTACTTTCCCTCAAGGACCGATGTGTCGAGGGCTGTAGCTCCCTCCATGCCCACCTCTTCCTCTGTGGTAAACACCACTTCCAGAGGAGGGTGCAGAATCGAATCATCATCCAGGAGCGCCAGGCAGTAGGCCACCGCGATACCGTCGTCTCCTCCCAGCGTCGTTCCCTTGGCAGAGACAAAGTCCCCGTCGATCTGAAGCTCCAGCGCGTCTTTTGTAAAATCCACCGGACTGCCCTGGTCCTTCTGGCATACCATATCCAGATGTCCCTGAAGGATCAGGGCAGGTTTATGGGCACAAGAAGGAGAGGCCTCCTTTTTGATGATCACGTTATAGTGATCGTCCTGAATCACAAAAAGGCCTCTCTTTTTGGCAAAGTCCACGCAGAAATCACTCACGGCCTTACAGTTGTAAGAGCCATGAGGAATCTTTGTCAGGATTTCAAAATATTTAAATACTTTTTTTGGTTCTAAATGGTCTAATACCCCAAAAGTCTTCACCTCTAATTTTTAAAACTGTGGATCGGCGCAGGAATCCTTCCGCCGCGGTTAATAAAATCATCACAGGAAAATTCATTGACCGGCATGACCGGAGCATATCCCAAAAGACCTCCGAATTCCACCTGGTCTCCCACATCTTTTCCGATGGCCGGGATGATCCTGACTGCGGTAGTCTTCTGGTTGATCATTCCGAGAGCCATCTCATCGGCGATGAGTCCCGCAATCGTTGATGCTTTTGTCTTTCCCGGAATAGCGATCATATCAAGTCCCACGGAGCAGACACAGGTCATAGCCTCTAATTTCTCCAGAGTCAGGGCGCCTGCATTGACCGCATCGATCATCCTCTGGTCTTCGCTGACCGGAATAAAAGCTCCGCTTAAACCTCCCACGTAAGAAGATGCCATGACACCGCCCTTCTTCACCTGGTCATTTAACATGGCAAGAGCCGCCGTAGTTCCCGGTGCACCTGTGTACTCCAGACCGATCTCCTCTAAAATCTCTCCAACGCTGTCACCCACTGCCGGGGTCGGCGCAAGGGAAAGGTCGATGATGCCGAACGGAATTCCAAGGCGTTTGGATGCTTCCTTGGCAACCAGCTGTCCCACTCGGGTAATCTTAAACGCTGTCTTCTTGATAGTCTCACAGAGAACTTCAAAATTCTCCCCGTGCACCAGCTCGATGGCACGCTTCACAACGCCGGGGCCGCTGACTCCCACATTGATCACGGAATCTGTCTCTGTCACGCCGTGGAAGGCGCCCGCCATAAACGGATTGTCATCCGGAGCGTTGCAGAATACGACAAACTTTCCGCATCCTAAACAGTCATTGTCTTTGGTCAGTTCGGCAGTCTCTTTGATCATCTCGCCGATCAGCTTTACGGCGTCCATGTTGATGCCGGTCTTTGTGCTTCCGACATTGACAGAAGAGCAGACAAAATCCGTTTCTGCCATGGCTTTCGGTATGGAACGGATCAGCAGTTCATCCGCTTTCGTCATGCCTTTGCTCACCAGTGCAGAATATCCTCCGAGGAAATTGACGCCCACCTGCTTTGCGGCCTTGTCAAGCACCTTTGCAAGCTCTACGAAGTCATCCGAAGTCTTGCAGACATTCCCCGCCACCAGTGCGATCGGAGTAATGGAAATCCTTTTATTTACGATAGGAATCCCAAACTCCTTTTCAATATCCTTCCCGGTTTTCACAAGATCTTTCGCCACTGTTGTGATTTTATTATAAATATTTTCTTTTACTTCAGAGAGGGTGGAGCCGACACAGTCCAGCAGGCTGATCCCGATGGTGATGGTTCTGACGTCCAGATTCATCTCTGAAATCATCTTATTTGTTTCGATTACTTCATTAATATTTATCATTTCAGACCCCCGTTAAATCCTGTGCATTACATTAAAAATTTTTTCGTTCTGTGCCTGAATGACAACGCCTAACTCTTCTCCGATCTGTTTTAATTCCTCTGAGAATATGGTGATATCTTTTGTCGCCTCGGAAGAATCCACAACCATCATCATGTTGAAAAATCCTCCTGTGATCGTCTGGGAAATATCCAGAATGTTCACGTGATTGTTGGCCAGATAGGTACA
>NZ_FR889207.1:107388-115928 GCF_000432215.1 Anaerostipes sp. CAG:276 | reverse complement strand
GTATCTTAACTGACTTTTGTGATGGATGAAATGCAGTCTCTTTTTGCTACTTCCATCAGAAAATCCGGCTTCTCTAATGCAACCTTAACGGTTTCATAGGCCAGCTCGGCAAAGTTGTTCTCCTTACTTAAATGTCCCAGATAAACCTTCTGGGTCTTTTCTGTCACTGTGTCTTCTATAAGCTGGGCGCACCGTTCGTTGGACAGGTGTCCGTGGTCTCCCAGTATGCGCCTCTTCAGATAATAGGGATAACTTCCCACCTGGAGCATATTCACATCATGGTTTGCCTCCACAAACAGGATATGGGAATCTCTGATTTTTTCCACCAGATATTCATCGTAGTCCCCAAGATCCGTGGCAATACTGGCCTTAAACCCTTCTGAACAGAAGGAATAGCAGACCGGATCTGCCGCATCATGCCAGACATGGGACGCCTCCACTGTGATATCGTCGAGCTGAAACGGGTGATCCGCCTCAATCGGATGAAACAAGTCCTTGTCTACCTTTCCGATGTACCTGCTGTCCAAAACCGCGTCGATGGTCTTTGCCGTGGCGAAGACCGGAAGTCCATATCTTCTCAGCATCACTCCCAGCCCCTTGATGTGGTCGGAGTGCTCATGGGTGATCAGTATGCCGGAAAGCTCAGACGCCCTGGTATCCAGTTCATCCAGAGACTTTTCAATCCTCTTGGCACTGATGCCGCAGTCCACCAAAAGCTTGGTTTCCTTTGAACCTACGAATATAGAGTTGCCTTCGCTGCTGCTTGCAATACTTGTTAATTCCATTCTTCTACCTCAATTCATCTTCGTCCGCATAAACACTTGCGCCGAATCTATCTGCCATTATATCATAAGGTAATAAAAATTGTATAGGTTTTTTGCCACTATTTCCGTCACGCTTTAAAATTTGAAACTATTTTTCTTCCTGCTCCGTCTAACTTTTGTAGCTGCAAAACAAGGAGGTTCCATTCATGAAAAAGACACAGAAGATGGAAGATCTGACAGCCGGTATCATTCTCGATGAATATGAAAGCCTGTACCGTATGGCCTACACCTATGTCCATAATGAGAGCGATGCCATGGACATCGTTCAGGAAAGCGCATACAAGGCTATCACCAAATGTCAGACGGTAAAGCCCCGGTATCTGAAAACCTGGATTTACCGGATTACCATCAACACGGCCATTGATCTGATCAGAAAAAATAAGAAGGAAGTCATCGGAATCGAAGACTACGAATACGGTGCCGAGGATTCCTACCAGGATTTTGATACGCTGGACGCATTAAATGTATTGAGTCCCAGGGAAAAGCAGGTCATCGTCCTCCGTTTCTTCGAGGACATGAAGCTTGCTGAAATCGCTGAGATACTAAACGAAAACTTAAACTCAGTAAAATCAGTGCTTTACCGCAGTCTCAAAAAATTAAAAACTGAATTGGCAGAAGGAGAAGAACATTATGAATAAAAAAAAGAAATTGGATCATCTCAAACAGCAGTATGAGGACATTCAAATTCCGAAAGATCTGAAACAAAAGGTAAAAAGCTCAATCGAAGCAGGAAAATCTGAAAACGAAAGCCGCAGGAAAAAAGCGCGGTTCACAGGCATTGCCGCAAAGCTTGGAATATCTGCCGCAGCAGCACTTTTTGTCATCACCGTCGCGGCAAATGCCAATCAAAACATGGCCTACGCCATGACAAAGGTTCCCGTGTTAAAAAACATCGTCAGAGTGGTCACCTTCCATTCTTATGAGGAGAAGAAAAATTACATGGAAGCAGAGATCAAGACTCCGAAAGTGACAGGTCTTAAGGACAAAAAAACACAGAAAGAATTAAACAGGGAAATGGCCCGTTATACGGATATGATAAAAAAAGAATTTTCAAAAGATCTGCGAAAGAACGGCGGCGGACATAAGAGTGTCACGACAGACTACCAAGTGCTTCTGAACAATGACTCTTTCCTTTCTATCCGAATCCGCACCGAGACTTCCGAGGCAAGCTCCGATTCTTTCAGCCGTATTTATAATATCAGCAAGAAGACCGGCAGGATCATGAAGCTTGGCAGCCTGTTTCAGGAGAAAGCGGACTACCGGGCTGTCATATCCAAAGAAATCCGCAGACAGATGAGACAGCAGATGAAAGCAGATTCCTCCAAGTCTTATTTCATCGATACGAAAAAAGACGATGTGCCGGTAGATGAATTCAAAAAAATCTCCGGCTCACAGAATTTCTATCTAACATCTTCCGGGGACCTGGTGATCGTATTTGATAAATATGAAGTTGCTCCGGGATATATGGGCGCCCCTGAATTTACAATTTCAAAGAAACTGCTTTCTTCTATCTTGGAATAAGGAACAAAAACCTGACACAGTGCTGTCAGGTTTTTTCTGCTATAATGGAACTATCAGGAAAGGAGTTTTATTAATGGATGAATTAAAAATAATCGCTGTAGACCAAAGCAATATTGATCAAGAACACATCTGCTGCGCTATCACCGACAAGAAAGGTGAAACCTGCGTATCTTCCAAGAAAGCCTGGATGCAGGAACGTTTTCCGGACGGGCTGGTGTTCAGAAAGCTAAATGTCCGCGGAAAAGTATTTATCGAGTATATTCCTGCCGAACACGCATGGATTCCCATACTGGCCGAACAATATATGCACATCAACTGTCTCTGGGTCTCCGGAAAGTATAAAGGCCAGGGTTATTCTGACCAGCTTTTAAACCAGTGCATTGACGATGCAAAA
Source organism: Anaerostipes sp. CAG:276 (assembly GCF_000432215.1). NCBI lineage: Bacteria > Bacillati > Bacillota > Clostridia > Lachnospirales > Lachnospiraceae > Anaerostipes > Anaerostipes sp. CAG:276. Next base: position 113,189 of record NZ_FR889207.1, on the reverse strand, counting down.
AAGGCAGGAAAATCCGGTCTCACAGCCCTGTCCTCCGCAAAGAAGAAACCGTTTTTGTCTGATCCCGGATACTTGAAGCACAGAGGGTTTAAGACTGCCGATACCGCAGATCCGTTTTACGAGCTGTTATATCTTCCGTTCTCCGATGACGCACCGGTCCCGGCATTCAAAGACTGTGTCAAACAGGAGAGAATTCCGGAGGATGGAATGGTTATTTATTACAGCAGTCAGTGTCCGCACACTGCAAAATATGTCCCTCTGCTTCAAAAAATCGCAGAGAGCCACAGCCTGCCCCTCTCCGTCCACAAAATTCAAACAACGGAGCAGGCACAAAATGCTCCTGCTCCGTTTACTGCTTTCAGCCTGTTTTATCAGGGCCGTTTTATTACAAATGAAATACTGTCCGAGAAAAAATTTGAAAAATTCATAGAGCAGAACTTTTAAACTTCTGCTCCCAATATTTCTGCAATCTGCTGTTTTGTCTCATTCAGGCTCCCGGAATTATCAATGATATGCGTCGCCGCTTTTCGGAAGCTTTCTTCTCCCGGCTGGCTTTTGATCATAGAAGCCGTCTTCTCATCCGAGTAGCCTCTTCCCTCTTTCAGTCTCTGAAATCTCAGATCTTCTCTGGCAAATACATACCAGAGCTGGTCAAATCTCTGTTCAAATTCTGCCCCTGTGAGCAGGGCTGCCTCGTAGACGATCAGCCGGATATCCGGATCACTCTCCATCCTGTCCATCCGGCACAGGATCTCTCTCTCCACATTTGGATGGGTAAGGCTGTTTAAAACCGCGAGTTTTTCTTTGTCCCTGAACACAATGGCACCCAGAGCCGCACGGTCGATCGTTCCCTCATCCGTTAAAATGCTGTTTCCAAATTTCTTCACAACAGCCTCATAACTTTCGGCTCCCGGCTCCATGAGCTCATGGGCCACCCGGTCCGCCTCGATGAGACCGGCCCCGTATTCTTTTTTTAAAATGTTCAATACTTCACTCTTCCCGGAGCCTACGCCTCCGGTGATTCCAATGACTTTCTTCATTTATTTTGCCTCATACCAGCTGTTTCCGGTGTGAATGTCAATGCTCAGCGGCACAGAGAGCTTTGCGGCACTCATCATTTCTCTGGTTAGTATTCCTTTCACTTCTTCCACTTCGCTGTCATGGGCTTCTATGAGCAGTTCATCATGGATCTGCAGGATCAGCCGGGATTTTAATTTTCTTTTCTTCAGTTCCATATTGACCCGGATCATGGCGATCTTTATAATATCAGCCGCTGATCCCTGGATCGGAGAGTTCATGGCTACTCTTTCGCCAAAATTTCTCTGCATAAAATTGCTGGACTTTAATTCCGGTATCGGCCGGATTCTTTGGAACATCGTAGTGACAAAGCCTTCTTCTTTTCCTTTTTCCACTTCCCTGTTCAGGTATTTTTTTACTTTAGGATAAGTCTCAAAATATTTGTCGATATATTCCTGTGCCTGTTTCCTGGTGATCTTTAAATCCTGACTCAGGCCAAAAGCGCTGAGTCCATAGACAATCCCGAAGTTGACCGCCTTGGCGTCCCGCCTCTGGATACTGCTCACCTGATCAATCGGCACACCGAACACTTCGGAAGCTGTTCTGGCATGAATGTCCTGTTCCATCTCATAGGCGTGGATCAGATTCTTGTCTCTGGAAAGATGGGCCAGCACCCGCAGTTCGATCTGAGAGTAATCCGCATCCACGAATGTATATCCTTCCTCCGGCAGAAACACCTTCCGGATAGCCCGGCCGAGTTCCACTCTGGCAGGAATGTTCTGTAAGTTAGGCTCGGTGCTGCTGATCCTTCCGGTAGCTGTGATGGTTTGGTTGAATTTTCCGTGGATTCTTTCGTCATCGCCGATATAGTTAGCCAGCCCGTCCGCATACGTCGATTTCAGCTTGGTGAGCTGTCTGTACTCAAGAATGTAGGAAATAATCGGATATAAATGCTCAATCTTTTCCAGAACATCCACACTGGTGGAGTAACCGGTCTTGGTCTTCTTCCCGCCCTCCAGCTTCATATGCTCGAACAGAACGACACCAAGCTGTTTCGGAGAGTTGATATTGAACTCCTCCCCGGCTTCTTTATAAATCAGTTCCCTGAGTTCCTCAATACGCCCGATCAGCTGATCCCCATATTCCTTTAATGCTTTCCGGTCCACGTGGATGCCCCTGACTTCCATGTCGTGGAGGGCTACCATCGTCGGGATCTCTATCTCCTCATACAGGGAAAGCATCCCGGTTTCTGTAAGTTTTTTTCTTAAAGGCTCGATGCACGCGCATGCCACATAGGCCTCATAGCCGATGATCTGCTCTCCTTCCGGCAGCAGTTTCCCCTCTTCAAAAATACTTTTCCTCTTGTCCAGCAGTTCTTTTTTGGAAGGCAGCATGATCCCCAGATAGTCTCTGGAAATATCATCGTACTCATAAGTGCTCTTTAACGGATTGATAAGATACGCCGCCAGAGCCGCGTCAAAGATGCTCTTGTCATCTTCACTCAATGACAACTCGTCCAGAAATTCCTTTACATTCAGCATGCTGACTCTTGGTACGGTGCGGTAAAGTTCTCCTGCCTGCCCCATCAGATAATCCCTGGTCAGAAAGCCCTCTGTCTGAAACAGAAATGTCTCTTTTCCTTCTATACACAGCCCAAAAAACGTATTTTCCTGCTCATGATAGACTGCAAGCCCTGCCGCCTCACATTTTTTTGCTCTGGAAAATATCTGATCTGCCTCATCCAGCTCAAAAACCTTTTTGAGATTTACCGAAAATTCTTCTCCGTGTTCCCCGTCAAATTTCTTTAAAACTGACTTAAACTCCAGCTGTTTTAAAAGCTGATAAGCCTCCCCTGTAAAAATATCATTGAACTTGGCATCTTCAAAAGAAAGCTCGATCGGACAGTCTAATTTAATCGTCGCCAGTTCTTTGCTCAGCACTCCCTGGTCATAAAATTCCTCCAGCTTATTTTTAGCCCGCTTCGGCATCACTTCCTCAATGTGCTCATAAGCATTTTCTATACTCTTAAACTCTTTGATGATCTTGGACGCAGTCTTTTCTCCGATTCCGGGAATACCCGGAATATTGTCGGAAGCATCTCCCATCAAAGCCTTCATGTCAATGAATTCTTTCGGTGTCACACCGTAAGTTTCCATGACATCTTTTGCAAAATAATCTTCTACTACATTTCCGCCGCCCTTGGTCTTTGGAATACGAATCTGAACATTTTCTGTGGCCAGCTGCAGAAGATCTCTGTCTCCGGAAATGATCCGAACCTGATAACCCTCTTTTTCTCCGATCACAGACATAGTGCCAAGCAAATCATCTGCCTCATAGCCTTCTTCCATCATCAGCGGTATATCCATGGCTTTTAAAACCTCTTTGATCACAGGCACCTGTTCCCTCAATTCTTCGGGCATAGGTTTTCTGGTTCCTTTATATTCCTTGAACATTTCATGCCGGAAAGTAGGCGCACTCAAGTCGAAAGCCACCGCAAAATGGGTCGGCTTCTCCTCATCCAGAAATTTAAACATGATATTTAAAAATCCAAGGATCGCATTGGTATGGAGGCCCTTACTGTTAGTCATATCCGGCAGCGCATAAAAGGCCCGGTTTAAGATGCTGTGGCCGTCGATCAGCATTAATTTCTTTTCCATAATGGACATTCTCCTTTTTTAAACAATTATCATTATTGTAACACAAAGAAAATAGTCTAGTCCACTTCATGTTATCTTCTTTTCTCCTTCTATATTATTTCCCCGCTTCCGCCGCGCATACTCATAGAAAAAACCTGATATGTACTTATAAAAGCACATATCAGGCCCATCCGTAAGTTTATTATGAAAACATCGGTGTTGAAAGGTATCTGTCTCCTGTGTCCGGAAGCAGGGCAACGATCTTCTTACCCTTATTCTCCGGACGTTTTGCAAGCTGAATGGCGGCCCAGAGGGCGGCCCCTGAAGAAATCCCCACTAAAATCCCTTCTTTTCTGGCGATGGCTCTTCCAAGCTCGAAGGCATCCGCATCATCGACAGCAATAATCTCGTCATAGATCTTTGTATTCAGTACATCCGGAACAAAGCCTGCCCCGATTCCCTGAATCTTATGAGGTCCGCTCTGCCCTTTTGAAAGTACAGGGGAACTGCTCGGCTCCACTGCCACGATCTGAATATCCGGATTTTTTTCTTTCAGATATTCTCCGGTTCCGGTTATCGTACCTCCGGTTCCGATCCCTGATACAAAAATATCGACTTTTCCTTCCGTATCGTTCCAGATCTCAGGTCCGGTAGTCTTCTTATGGCGCTTCGGATTAGATGTATTGACAAACTGTCCGGGAATAAAGCTGTTTTCCAGTTCCTTTGCCAGCTCTTCGGCCTTGGCGATAGCGCCGTTCATTCCTTTCGTACCGTCTGTCAGTACGACTTCCGCTCCATATGCCTTCAGCAGATTCCGCCGTTCCACGCTCATAGTCTCCGGCATCGTAAGAATGATGCGGTATCCTCTGGATGCCGCGATCGCCGCCAGTCCAATTCCTGTATTTCCGGATGTGGGCTCAATGATGACGGACCCTTCTTTCAGCTTTCCTGCCGCCTCAGCGTCTTCGATCATCTGTGCCGCCACACGGTCTTTGACGCTTCCTGCCGGATTAAAATATTCCAGTTTCCCAATGATCTCTGCATCTGCTCCGTATTCCTTTTCCAGACGGTTCAAACGGACCAACGGGGTGTTTCCGATTAATTCTGTCACATTCTGATAGATTCCTGCCATAGTTCTTCTCCTTTTTATATTCCTACATTTCCTACGTGTTTAGTATGTAATTATTATATGCAATACCTTTTTCTATGTCAATACCTTTTTGAAAAAACAAAATTTCACCTGTCTCCTCTTCCTTGAAAAAGATTCATTTATTTGGTATATTCTATGTTGTTTCGCATTTGGCCCGCTTTATTCTACTATGGAGAAATGAATAAAAAATTATGAAAAGAGAAAAAACTGCAATTACATTGATCAAATTCTGCATACCGCTTATCTTAAGCGGTATTCTGCAGCAGCTCTATAACTGGGCGGATGCATTTATTGTCGGAAATGTAGCCGGAGAAAACGCCCTGGCCGCCATCGGTTCTACAACTACGGTCATTAACCTGTTCCTCACTGCCATAACAGGATTTACCCTCGGTCTTTCCATTTTATTTGCCCAAAAATTCGGCGGCGGAAAAAAAGATCAGATCTCAAAGACTCTGTCCGTATTCACCGTTGTACTCGGGTGTATTTTTTTACTTGTCCCGGCAGCAGGCATTCCGGGCGCTTATCCATTGCTCCGAATCATGAATACGACACCGGAAACCATACATATGGCAAAAAATTATCTTCAGATCATACTGATCGGCTTACCGTTTCTTGCCGTATATAACGTCTACACCTCGGCCCTCCGCGGCATCGGAAACAGCCGGGCTCCTTTTGGTTCTGTCCTCTGTTCGTCTGTCGTAAACGTTGTGCTGGATCTTATCTTTGTGGGAATGATGCACTGGGGTGCTGCCGGCGCGGCAGCCGCAACAGTAATCTCTCAGATGGTTATGACTGTATTCATCATTCTATACAGTGTAAAAAATTATCCCTGTCTGTGTTTCTCCATAAAAAAATGGACTATGGATCACGCCGTTTTAAAAGAAGGTCTTCATCTTGCCATACCTCCGATGATCCAATCCTGTATCAGCTCCTTCGGCGGTCTTATCCTACAAAATTTTATGAACGGCTTCGGGACACAGACTGTTGCAGCCATTACC
>NZ_FR889207.1:96661-107330 GCF_000432215.1 Anaerostipes sp. CAG:276 | reverse complement strand
CTGCCGGTCATCAATCTCGGCTCCGGCATATCTACAATGGTCGCACAGAATCACGGAGCAGGAAAAAGAGAGCAGATTTCTAAAATCGTCTGCGCCGGAACTGTGATGATGATTGGTGTTTCCTTATTATTGACATGGCTTGTACTGGGAACCGGGGAATATTTGATTTCCATGTTTGGAATCAGTCCGGAATCGGCTGAGATCGGAAAAAATTTCTTCCAAAGAATTGCGGCGTTTTATGTAGTATACGGCATCGCCATGTCCATCCGGGGTTATATAGAAGGAATTGGAGACGTTCTCTTCTCCAGTGTATCAGGGATTGCCGCACTGCTCTCCCGTATTGTATTTTCCTATGCTTTTGCCGGACTATGCGGAAACATGATCATTGCCTATGCGGAGGCAGGCTCATGGGGAGTCCTGTTCTTCCTGTATCTGATACGCGCCCTTTGGAGAAAGAAAACGGGCATTACGCCACAAAAGGCATCTTCTGAAAATTAAATTCTGATAAAAGCTGAAAGGCTTCCCGAAACCTCGGGAAGCCTTTCAAATCTGTCTATATTATAAAATCATTCCCGCCTTTTAAAGCGGCACGGTCCAAAATATCCTGTATCGTCACACTGCCCAGATAATCCCTCACAACTTTATCCAGCCCTTCCCAGATAAAAATGGTCGGACAGTCATAATAGCGTTCGCACTGATTGGTCTCATCGTCCAGACACGCCACCGGGGCAATACTGCCTTCTGTTATTTCCAGAACGTCTTCGATCGTATATTCCGAAGGTTTTTTAGAAAGCTGATACCCTCCCCTCGGGCCTCTCAGACTTTTCAAATATCCGCACACACTCAGCTGCCTTACGATCTGCTCCAGATATTTTATGGAAATCCCCTGTCTCTTTGACACATCCTTCAGTGAAATCCATTCTCCCGTATTGTGCTGCGCCAGATCATATAATAAGCGTACCGCATATCTGCCTTTGGTTGAAATTTTCAAGGGCTCCCTCCTCATTCCTACTTTTTCACTATGTTATATGACTATTGTAAAGAATCCGTCTCTTTCTGTCAAACTCCTTTCCGTCAAATATAGAAATTAAGCTTTTTTAAGCAATAAAAAAACAGCTGAAATCAAAAAATTCAGCTGTTTTTATCACTCTGCCGGCAATGGGACTCGAACCCATACGCCCGTAAGGACAACAGATTTTGAGTCTGTCTCGTCTGCCAATTCCGACACGCCGGCTTGTCTTGACGACCTTGAATATAATATCATCTCTGTCATGGAATGTCAACAAGAAAACCCAAGTTTTTCATCTCTCCCCTTATTCTCCGCCGATCATATTTTCCAGTGAATTCCCCGGAGATACCATCGGAAGGACATTCTGTTCTCTGCCTATGATAAACTCAATAACCGTGGGGACATTTTTTCTCTCTTTGGCTTTCAGGAGAGCGCTTCTGATGTCTTTCACTTCCCGGACCCGGATACCCTCTGCCCCGTAACTTCGTGCCAAACGGACAAAGTCAGGGATATAACCGGACGGACATTGTGCAGACGGACCTTTGCATTCTTTCATACAGCTTTCCCTGCGGCAGGTACATGTGGCAGAATAACGCCTCTCATAAAACATCTCCTGCCATTGGCGGACATTGCCCAGATAACCGTTGTTTAAGATGCAGATAATAATAGGGAGTTCATAAAGCACTGCCGTGGCAAGTTCCTGAATATTCATCTGAAATCCGCCGTCTCCGCATATGGCTATGACATCTTTCCGGGGATCTCCTAATTTAGCGCCTATGGCAGCAGGAAAACCATATCCCATTGTTCCCATGCCTCCGGAAGTAAGCATTTTTTTCTTCTCCGACAGCTGTAAAAACTGTGACGCCCACATCTGATTTTGCCCTACATCCGTTGTAATCACGGCACTGTCAAACAAGTCATTGATCTGTTCTGTCACGTCCCGTGCGCTGATTTCCTCAGATGTGCTTTTCTTTACAGTGACCGGATGCCGCTGTTTCCACAGGTTCAGACGGCTGACCCACTCCCCGGCCCCAGACGGTTTTGCTCTTTTAAGAAGAATCCGGATCAGTTTCCCGGCATCCGAAGCAACCGATATATCTGCCGGTACATTCCGCGAAATTACATCCGGCTCTATGTCTGCATGGATAAGGACTGCCTTATCCGCAAAACTGTCCGTGTTTCCAGTGATACGGTCATTAAACCGGGTTCCGACGGCAAACAGGACATCACACTCGCTGACAGCCATGTTTGCCGCAAAGCTCCCGTGAATACCCAGATTTCCTATATACAGCGGATGATCTGAGGGAAGAACCCCTTTCCCCATGATGGTCGTGACAACCGGTATCCCGGTCTTCTCTGCCAGCCTGGTCATTTCTTTTTCCGCTCCTGCAGTATGTACACCCCCTCCAATCAAAAACAGAGGCTTTCGGGCTGTCCTTAACGCTTCCAGACAACGGTCTGTGACTTCCTCCGGCACAGGCACTTCAGCTTTATCGTCTGTGCACAGCGGATAAAAATCAGAACCCAGTTCCTGCTGAATATCCTTCGGCAGATCGACGACCGCCGCGCCGGGCCTTCCTGACCGGGCTGCCTGAAAGGCGCTGCGGACCGCTTCCCCCAGTTCCCTTCTGTCACGTACAGTCACTGCATATTTACAAATACTTTTCATGATCTGAACTGTGTTTACTTCCTGGAAAGATTCTCGCCCGATCAGCCCTGAAGAAACCTGGCCCGTAAAACAAACGAGAGGAACACTGTCTATATTTGCAGTGGCAATGCCGGTCACAAGATTGGTCGTTCCCGGTCCGCTTGTCACAAGACAGACTCCTGTTTTTCCCGAGGCCCTGGCATATCCGTCTGCCGCATGCACTAATCCCTGTTCATGGCGCGGCGTAATGATTCTGATCTCCTTCTCATTATAAAGCTCGTTAAATAAATCAATCGCCTGACCTCCCGGATACGCAAACAACGTATCTGTATTTTCCGCCTTCAATGCTTTCACAACCAGCTGTGCTCCTGTAATCTCCATATCATATTCCTCCATTGAATCTTAAAGCAAGTATTCACTTGCATATCAGTTATATTTATACGGCACCGCCAAAAGACAATGCCGTCTCCTTTACTCAGCCGTAATTCCATACAGGAATGCGGCAACTGTTTTTTTAATAAAGTCTTCTCTCTCAACCTCCGAAAGTTTTTGTTCGAACGACGCATTTAAAAATGTATAACCAAACGTGCTGGAAAAAAACGTCATAGCCAAAACCTTAAAATCTGCCTTGGGAATCCTGCCTTTCTGTGCCATCTGTTCAAAGTAAGAAATCAGCGATGAGAGGAACGTCTGGGGGACTTTCATAATAAATGGTGCTGTTTCCTCATAAATCTGCGGAGCCCGCAGACCGATGGAGAGTCTCACAAAGTCAGGAGTAATCCTCTTCATATACTCTCTCATATACATTTCCAGATCATGCCGCAGTTCCCACCGGACATCCTGAAATACATCCGGCGTAAAATCCGCCCGCCACTTTTCCTGCTCAATACCGCTCATAACGATACTTTTCTTATTCTGAAACTTCCGAAACAGAGTACATTCATTCACCCCTGCGGAATTGGCGATGTCTTTTGTAGTCGTTGCCATGTATCCTTTATCCCTTACCAGAGACATCGCAGCATCTATAATTTTTTGACCGGTCTCATCCATATGTATCATCCCTCTCTGCAATGCAAGTATTTACTTTCATTTTAGAGTTTCACACAGAAAAAGTCAAGTCCCTCAAAAATTGAGGGACTTGGGGAGTTGAAGCGGGCTTGCCCGCCTGGTTTTATTTGGATTTTAATTCTGTAAGTAATTCTTCAATATTGTCAAGACAAGCCCCGCAGATGCTTCCTGCGCCGGTTGCGTCTTTGACTGCGTCCACTGTTGTGGCACCGTCTTCATAGGCATCCATTATTTCTCCCACGGTCACATCGACACATGGACAGATAATATCGTCACGGTCCATTCCTTCCACCTCCATAAATAAGATAGGAATATTATGGACATAAACTTCGCGGAATATACACTATTTATTCTGAACTTTCTCAAGCAGTCCTTTTTTCCTCAGTCTTTCGTTGGCTGCGTTCCTTAAAAGTGCATAAATAACGGAACAGGCCGGGATACTGATAAACATTCCGGCTACTCCGGCCAGATTGCCGCCGACGGTCACCGCAACTAATACCCAGATAGCAGGAAGACCTACGGAATTCCCCACCACATGTGGATAAATAAGATTTCCCTCGATTTGCTGCACAACGACAAACATAATAACAAAAATAACCATCTTAAACGGACTTACCATAAAAATCAAAATCGCCCCCAAAGTGCTTCCGATGAATCCTCCCAAAATAGGAATCAGTGAAGTCACGCCGATAAACATGGCGATCAGCATGGCATACGGCAGGCGGAGAATATTCATGCTGATAAAAATGATCGTGCCCAGAATCACGGCTTCCGTACACTGGCCGGACAAAAAGCTTGAGAATGCCTGATTGCACATATTTCCAATGTATACGATACGGTCCGCATAGGATTCTTTCAGATAAGAGTATAAAAGTTTCTTCGTCTGAAGTACCAGTTTCTCCTTTTTCAGCAGTGCATTAACTGCAAAAACCGTGCCGAGCAAAAACGTCACTACTGTCTGAACTGCCGAACTGATGACAGATACCGTAGAGCCCAGAATATTGCTGGCGCTGGTCTGGAAGAATCCCATCAGTTCTGTACTGATCTTATTCCAATCCAAATCGATCTTCATAAGATTCTGTTTAGTGAGCAGAGGATTGTCGGAAACATTCTGTAAGAAATCTTTGATTTCGTTCACAAATCCGGGGATGCTGGATGCCAGGCTGTAAAGCGTATTGGCAAGCTCCGGAAGAATGAGAAAACTGATCAGCGCCAGGACGCCAATAATACATAAAATGGCCAGAATCAGGCTCAGTGCCCGCTTTCCTTTTTTCACCTTCGAAAACAGTTTCGTTTCAAAAAATCTCATCGGCACATTAATAATAAACGCCATACAACCCCCGATAATAAACGGGAAGATTACTGAGACTAAATAGGAGAATGCCTTCAATATGTAGCTTATATTGCTGACACCCAAATAAAGAAGTACTCCAAACGCCACAAGACCAAAGAAACCCTGCGTGTTTTTATTATAAAATTTCATATGATACAGCTCCTTTTAAAAGATATTAAATAATTATACCGAAAATAAAAACAGATATCCAGACATATTTAAAAAGATTCGGTTTCTTGTTGTGCTTCTAACTTTTTCCATGGTAAAATAAAGATGTACAAAATGCGAAATGGAGAATATATGCCAATGAACATTTACACTTTTAATAATAATCGGAACTCATCCGAAGATCATATAAAAACATTAAAAGACATCGCCTCAGAGCACCACTATAACATTCATATATTTAAATATACAAATAAAGACGAATTAGTATTTGATCTGTCATCTCACCCGGAACGGGCGGATATTATTTTCCTGAGAATATCCAAAAGCAAGGACGATGAGATTACAGGTCTCGAAGCAGCGAAAAGTCTCCGCAAGCTTTGCTGTCATGCCCTGCTCATTTTTATCTCTGCCAATAAACAGCTGGCTGCAAATACTTTCCCGACGTTTCCTTTTTACTTTTTCTATCTCAAATATCTGACTCTGGAACAGTTTGAACCAGTATATTTAAAAGCGCTCTCACTGGCTGAAAAGAGGCGGAACAACCTGTTTCAGTGCGGCAGCGGCGCGGATGAACATTACATACCTCTGAGTGATATTTACTACTTTGAAATCTTTCAGAGAATTACAACTGTATACCACAGCAACACCAGCTTTTCATTCTATATGTCCATGTCCAGGCTGGAAAAAGAATTAACACCGAAAGGATTTCTGCGCATTCACAGGTCTTTCCTTATAAATATGCGCCATATTGACCAGATTACTGACCGCACGGTACGGCTGACGAATGGATTTACTCTGCCCATAGGAACCACATATTTAAGTCAGGTACGAAAAATGTTGTCACAGCTTAAAATCTACACCCTATAAGAATTAAGAAGGTGATATTATGTTTTCAATCTGCTTTTGTGATGATACTCCTGCGACACTGCAAAAATACATAGAACTTTTTGAGCTGATCGCCGAGAGACATCAGATCCCTGTCAGTATCCGGGCATTTTCTTCGGGCAGGGAGCTTCTTGCTTACATGGAGAACCCAAACCACTTTTTTGATCTTTATTTTGTTGAAGCCGGACTGAAAGACATTAGCGGGATTGACACGGTTCTCCATATTCACGAGCATGATCCGTTGGGACTTGTGATTTTTCTCGGAGTCCGCACGGAATGTGCCAGTGACTGTTTTGCCGCTTACCCTTTCAATTACATCATCAAGTCAAAGCTGAACTTTATCAGGGGTGAATCTGTTTTTCTCAACGCCTACTCGGTCTTCAAGCAGAAAAAGAAGCCGTATATCGTCTGTAAAAACCGGACCACGTTCCAGTGCATTCAGCTTTCCGATATTTCTCATTTTGAGACTCTCGGGCGGCTCGTAGTTGTACATTTTAAAGACCAGAGTTTTGAATTCTATTCTAAACTCAATATTATAGAACAGTCTGTGAAAAACAAAGGTTTTATCCGTGTCCACCGTTCTTACATCGTAAACCTCTCCTATATTTCAGATGCGGACAGAGAAAATATCTTCCTGACAGGCCACGAAACTCCCGTTCCAATCGGCCATGTTTATCTGGATCATGTGCGCAGGGAGACTTATCCGTTTTTTTCTGTCAATTCTTCCAGTTTGTCTGTCAAATAGAACAAGGACTTTTGCACATTGTTAAAATAAGAGTGCAAAAGTCCTTGTTTTGTTATTTGTTCTTTCTATTTTTATGTAACAATAAAGTTAGTATTCCTCCGCCTGCCGCCAGCATCACAAAGGCCATGGAGAAGTCTGCAGTGTCACCGGTTTTAGCAGTGGATTCTTTGCTGCTTCCGCTTTCTGTGATCACTTCTCCATTTTTATTATTTTCCAGTATTTCCTCTCCTTCCTACGAATAATCTCCTGTTTCTTTTTTCTTGATTTTATTGTTCTCCTTCTGTGCAGTACCATTTACTTCTCCAGCATCTTTCTTCCAGGCCGCTTTTAAAGAGATATCTGCGTGAACCGGCGTCTCAAAATCCCATTTTTGTTCTTTTCCATTCTCATCCTTATAGTACCAGCCTTCAAATATATAACTTTTTCGTTTCGGCTCTTTCGGTTCTACTGCACATTTACCGCCCGGAACAGTCTGAGTTTTCGGGGTAAAATCTCCTCCGTTTGGGTTAAAACTCACCTTATGTTCACCTGTTTAGGTAACCACAACGCTTACTTCTTTCCCTCCCGAAATAAAAAATGTCAAATCGAATGTTCCGGTTCTTCCTTTTTGTTTTGCAGCGTTTAGTTTGTTCATCTCTTCATTTTTAATATTAAGTTCTGCATCACTCCTTGTTTCATCTTTTCCTTTTGCTTCACAAAGTTTAATCAGATCTTCCTTGGTAAAAGCAGTACCCCCAGTTTTATGAACCGCATTGTTGGCAGCGATGGAGGCATCAAATTTTCCGGGTTCCGGGTTCTTAGCTCCATCTGTCCCATGATCTCTTAGATGAACTGTAATAGTAATTTCTGTTCCCTTTGCAGTTTGAAAAGTCAATGAAAAATTTCCGGTTTCCCCGGCTGTTTTTGCTTTATTTAATGATGTTAGCTGATCCGGGTCTGAGAAAACGATTTCTTCTGCTGTCAGCTCTTTCCCGCTTTCGTCAAATACCTTGACTCTGGACAACTCTTTCAGCTGACTTTCCGTAAATCCTTCTCCTCCTGTTTTACTGATGATATCCATTCCTTTCATACTCTCGGCTTGATCCGGAGCCTCCGAAGTCTCATCATATTTAACTAAAGATACCTTGACCGTCACTGCACTCCCATCGTTAGCGAAATAGGTCAGATCAAATACGCCGGACTTTCCAGAAGTCTTCACTTGATTAATTTTCCGGAATTGCTCCAGATCTACTGTAAAATCATCCGGTAATATCGTATTTCCTTCTGTGTCTTTTCCTTTCACTTCCCCATATTTTTTTAGCTGTTCTTCGGTAAAAGGATCTCCGCCTGTATCTTTCTCAAAATCATTGGCTCCAATAGTTGATATTGAATTTTCTGAACCTATCTCAGATGTATCTGTTCCATGGTTTCTTAAAAATACGGTCACCGTTACTTCTGTACCACTTAGTGTTTGAAACGTTAATGGAAAATTTCCAATTTCCCCGGTGGTTTTTGCTTTATTTATAGCTGTCAGCTGATCCTGATCTGAAAAAAGAATATCTACTGCCGGCACTTCTTGTCCATTTTCATCAAATGCCTTTACTCTGGACAACTCTCTAAGCTGTTTCTCCGTAAATCCTTTTCCTCCGGTTTTGGAAATGATATTCATTCCTTTGATCGTTTCTCCAGTGTCTGTATCTTCCGTAATTTCATCATATCCGACCAGAGAAACTTTGACTGTCACTTGTTTTCCATCTTTGGATGTATAAGACAGATCAAATATGCCTGTCTTTCCAGAGGTTTTTGCTTCATTAATTTTTTGAAACTGATCCAAATCTACTGTAAAATCGTCGAGTGAAATCGTATTCCCCTCTTTATCTTTTCCTTTTACTTCCCCTAATTTTTTCAGCTGTTCTTCTGTAAAAGGATCCCCTCCTGTATTGGTTTCAAAGTCATTAGCTCCAATGGTTGGAATTGAATTATTGGGTTCAAATTCTGCGGAATCTGTTCCATTACCTCTTAGAAAGATGGTCACCGTAACCTTTGTTCCATTTGGTGTTCTAAACGTCAATGGAAAATTTCCAATTTTCCCAGAAGTTTTTGCCTGATTAATATTCTGTATTTGTCTGGCATCTGTAAAAGTCAGTTCTCCTTCAATGAAGCTTGTTCCGTTCTCACGCTTTCCATTGACCTTGGCAAGCTCCTTCAGCTGGCTTTCACTAAAGCCAGCTCCGCCAGTTTTACTGATAATATTATTAGCTCCAATCTGTTCTTTTGTGTCATTCGCAATGGTATTTTCATCTCTGAATGGACCGAAATATATTTTCGTATAAAACTTTTCTACAGAAATTGGAGAAGCTGAAGGAAAAGGCATATGTTTTGTAAAATTATAATCTGTTTCTGAGGTACCATCCTGTATGTACCCTTGAAAACCGGTATCCGGACTGGCTATGACATTTGTTATAGTTCCTTGTGGTTTATTGTCCGGAGGCGTTCCGCAGCCTATGCCCGGCATATTGGTGCTCTTATCACCCAACGCTGTAACAACAGTATCTCCTCCGCTGATAACAACATTAGACACATTAACATTTGCACCATATGTGCCATCTTCAGCTCCGGTATGTCCCCCGGATCCTATTCCCGCTGCATTGGTTCCTCCACTGGCATAAACATTCCCTCCTGTAATATATATACCATCTGTCGGAGTCCAGGATCCGCTCCCGATCCCTGCACAGCTGACACCTCCGCTTGCTGTCACGATTCCTCCAGAAATCCGGATATTTTTTGTATACCCTTTTCCGACACACCAACTGGCACACGCACTTCCAATAGCACAATTATGTTCTCCTGCCTGTGCTGCAATAATTTTGTAATATATAGGCAGACGAAAAGAGACTGCCGGCTCAGCCAACAGTCTCTTCAACTTATCTTTTGTTATGCCCAAGATGCCGTTCCCCGCAATTTTGACTCCTAGCCACAGCTAGGTGGGTTTCCTCATCCTGCCTTCTACCTTCCACCGTATTGTGGCTTGGTATCCAGCCGGATATTCGGAATCCCGTTCAAATAGTTGTAGGTTCAAAATAGCAGGCGTTATCGAACACCCCAGGCCGTTTATTCCGTTTCTTTACAAGTTATTATACATGAAGTATGTGAGAGTTTCAAGAAGTACATACATGAAATTCTAGCCAATCGCCACAGGACCTGTTTTCTCAAAAGGAGAAATGCGGTCATAACCGCTGATGTCCTCTTTTAAATCTCTTTTCAAATAGCGAAATGTCTCCTTTTCTCCCTTTTCAGCATACATCGTTAAAAGCATCATCAGATAATCCTTAGATGCCTCGTGCATAATAGATGCTCCGATCCCATTATTAAAATACTCCAGCGGACTCTCCTTTGTGAAATCATTTTTCTTGTAGATTTTTCCGGCACTAATTCTGTCCACTAACATCTCCGCCATATATTTTTTGGGAATTTTCATGCCAACCAGACCCTTGGCGTCAGGATTCAGGCTGTAATCGATCCAATACTCAAAATGATGCCTGTTCCTTCCTTTATGGTGCAGCCATGCCCTGGATATCCCGTATTTCCTTCGTTCGATGTTGTTAGGGCTTTGATTTCCCTGGTAGTATTTCGCCCCCGGAATAAATTCCGTCGGAGAATACTTTGACATATCGTGCATGATACCCTGGCAGTAAAGTCCCACCTTAAAACAGCCTTTGGCCACAAGGATTTTATGTTTTGTAATTGTCTTAAAGTGTCCTAAAATATGCATAATCAAACTCCCAGCACAGCAATCCCGATACATCCCGACAGCACGATCAGAAAAATCGGATG
>NZ_FR889207.1:78272-96569 GCF_000432215.1 Anaerostipes sp. CAG:276 | reverse complement strand
CAGATTTAAAGTCAATGGAAGAAACTATTTTTTGAAGATGAAGTTCCCCGTCTTTTAAAAACGCCACCTGAAACACAGACAGAGTCGCCGCGCAGATTAATCCGGCCACCACCGGACGGATGCCGTAAAATCCCGCCTCCACATGACGGTTGTTTTTAAAACTTTCCAATACTCTGGCAACGAGGATAATAATGACCACCGACGGCAGCACAAGGCCGAATGTGGCGATCAGGCTTCCGGGGATACCTGCAATATGAAATCCCGAATAAGTCGACATGTTGACGCCGATGGCTCCCGGCGTGGATTCGGAAATTGCCAGCATATTTACAATATCTGCGTGGGTAAACCAGTGAAAACGGTCCGCCATGCTGTATAGAAACGGCAGCGTGGCAAGCCCGCCCCCAAGCGCAAACAGTCCGGTCTTAAAAAATTCAATAAACAGCTTCAAAAGGATCATTTTCTGTCTCCTCCTTTCCGCACTTTCCCGCAGAGCAAAAGACCTAAAACAGCGCCGATGATCACATAGATCACAGGATTATTCATGACAAAGACCATGCCGAAAAATGTGGCCGCAAATATCATGCCGGTGAGCCAGTCCACGACTCCGCCTTTTACCATTTTCCTGATACTGTTGATCATCAGAACGCAGACACAGACCCGGATGCCCCAGAACGCACTCTGCACCGCTTTCAGTTCACTGAAATTGGTCATAAATGCCGCTATGATCATGATAATGATCAGCGAGGGCGCCGTAAATCCTAAAGTAGCCGTGATGCCTCCTCTGATTCCCTTCAGTTTGTATCCGATAAACGTGGAGGTATTGACAGCGATGACTCCGGGCGTACACTGCCCTACCGCAAAATAATCCATGACTTCTTCACTCGTCGCCCAGCCTTTGTTCCGGACAACCTCCCGTTCGATCATCGGGAGCATGGCATAGCCTCCGCCGAATGTGAATGCACCCATCTTAAAAAAGGTTAAAAACAGTTCCTTATATTCTTTCAACTCGCTGATCCGTCCTTCCCATTAAGTTTTCTTTTTATTATACGGAAAAAATGCGAAAAAAACCAGAGACAAAACCAAACTGGCTTCGTCTCCGGAAATGTAAACATATTACAGGTTTGTGTATCCCATCATCTGAAGGTCCACTTCTCTCGCTGCTTCCCGTCCTTCGCGGATTGCCCACACGACCAATGACTGGCCCCGGTGCATATCTCCCGCGGTAAACACGTTTTTAACGTTGGTGCGGAAAGAATCCGGCTCTGTGGCTACATTGGTGCGTTCATTTACCTTCACACCAAATGCATCGGTCACATAGGATTCACTTCCGAGGAATCCGGCAGCGATCAGCACAAGATCCACTGGAATTTCTTTCTCTGTCCCCGGCACCTCTGCCATTGTCATCCGGCCGGTTTTCTCATCCTTTTTGCTCTCAAGCTTTATGATAACGGCTTTCGATACCTCACCCTTTTTGTTTTTCTTAAATTCTTTTACGGTCGTCTGATAGGTTCTCGGATCATGACCAAATACGGCGATGGCTTCCTCCTGGCCGTAGTCTGTCTTGCAGACTCTCGGCCACTCCGGCCACGGATTATTCTCTGCGCGCTCATCCGGGAGCTTCGGCATCATTTCCAGCTGGATGACACTCTTGGCTCCGTGGCGGACAGAAGTACCCACGCAGTCATTTCCCGTGTCGCCTCCTCCGATGACCATGACATTCTTTCCCTTGGCACTGATATAAGTATTGTCTTTCAGTCCGCTGTCCAGCAGGGCTTTCGTGGTGGATTTCAGGAAGTCTACGGCAAAATAAATGTTTTTGGCATCCCTTCCCGGAACTTCGATGTCTCTCGGATGGGAGGAACCGCATGCCAGGATAATGCTGTCATATTCTTTTTTCAGCTGTTCCGTCTTGATATCTCTTCCCACATCTGCATTCGTCTTAAATAAAATGCCTTCTTCTTCCATGATTTTTATCTTCCGGTCCACGATCTGCTTTTCCAGCTTCATGTTTGGAATCCCATACATCATCAGTCCGCCGACCCTGTCGGAACGTTCATAGACTGTAACCTGATGTCCTCTCTTGTTCAGCGAGTTGGCCGCCGAAAGCCCGGCGGGTCCGGAACCGATAACAGCGACCTTTTTCCCGGTCCGGCTCTTTGGCGGTTTTGCATCCGCAAGTCCGTTGGCATAACCGTATTCAATAATGCTCAGCTCATTCTGCTTGGAGCAGACAGGTTCACCGTTGAGGCCGCAGGTACAGGCCGCCTCACACAGGGCAGGGCAGACCCTGCCTGTAAACTCCGGAAACGGATTGGTTTTTTTCAGCCTCTCAAATGCCTGTTCCCAGTTTCCGGTATAAATCAGGTCGTTCCACTCCGGCACCAGGTTATTTAACGGACACCCGGACGCCATACCGCCGAGCATCAGTCCTGACTGGCAAAACGGTACGCCGCAGTCCATGCATCTGGCTCCCTGTCTCTGCTGTTCTTCGGTCGGGAGGGGAATATGGAATTCATTATAGTGTTTGATTCTCTCTTTAGGCTCCTCCGCCCTTGCGTCTTTTCTCTCGTAATCTATAAATCCGGTTGGTTTTCCCATTGGTCTGTCCTCCTACTTAGCGTTCTCATAAAATGCTTCGATCTGCGCCTGCTCACTGCTGAGTCCCCGCTCTTCCATCTGTACGATCAGGTTCAGCATCCGTTTATAGTCTACCGGCATGATCTTTTTAAACTTCGGCAGAAATTCCTCAAAGTTTCTAAGGATTTTCTTTCCTTTTTCGGAGTTGGTATAAGCCACATGTTCTTTCAGCATTTCTTTGACTTCAAGTACGTCGTATTTGGAGGTGATCGTTTCGATGGTCACCATCTCCTTGTTGACATTCATATAAAGGGAACTGTCCTCATCTAAGACGTAAGCGATGCCTCCGCTCATACCCGCCGCAAAATTCTTTCCTGTCTCACCCAGGACTAAGACACGGCCTCCGGTCATATATTCACATCCGTGATCACCCACGCCTTCCACTACGGCAGCAGCACCGGAATTTCTGACACAGAACCGCTCTCCCGCAACTCCGTTGATAAATGCTTTGCCGCTGGTAGCCCCGTAGAGTGCCACATTTCCGACAATGATGTTTTCTTCCGGTTTAAACTTGATGCCGGCCGGCGGATATACTACCAGCTTTCCTCCGGACAGTCCTTTTCCGAAGTAGTCGTTGCTGTCCCCGACAAGCTCCAGCGTGAGGCCTTTCGGAATAAACGCCCCGAAGCTCTGCCCTCCTGCACCGCTGCATTTTACAGTATACATATCATCAGGCAGCGTGTTTTCTCCCCATCGCTTCGTAATCTCGGAACCGAAGATCGTTCCAAAGGTACGGTCGATGTTTGTGACATCCAGCTCGATGCTCTTTCTCTGCTTTTTCTCAAGTGCAGGTTTTAATTGTTTCAGGAGAACCGTCTCATCCGCTACTTTATCCAGCTTAAAATCATAGACTTTTTTATGGGTATAATCAATCTTTTCTGCCTTGGCATAGGAAGTATCAAGGATTCTTGACAGATCAATGTGTCTGTCTTGTGTCTCTTTTGTCGGCTTTAACAGATCGGTGCGTCCAACCAGCTCATCGATGGTGGCCACGCCCAGCTTCGCCATATATTCTCTCAGCTCCTGTGCTATAAACCGCATGAAGTTGACCACATATTCCGGTTTTCCGGCAAAACGTTTGCGGAGTTCCGGATTCTGTGTCGCAACACCCACCGGGCAGGTATCCAGATTGCAGACACGCATCATCACACATCCCAGCGTCACAAGCGGCGCCGTCGCAAATCCGAACTCCTCTGCACCGAGCATGGCGGCAATGGCCACATCCCGTCCGCTCATAAGCTTTCCATCGGTTTCCAGTACAACCTTGTTCCTTAAATCGTTCATGATCAGGTTCTGGTGCGCCTCAGCAAGCCCCAGTTCCCACGGAAGTCCCGCGTTGTAAATAGAGTTCCTCGGTGCGGCTCCCGTACCTCCGTCATAACCGGAGATCAGAATAACCTGGGCACCGGCCTTTGCGACACCGGATGCCACCGTACCGACTCCCGCTTCGGAAACAAGCTTCACTGAAATCCTTGCGTCTCTGTTGGCATTTTTGCAGTCATAGATCAGCTGTGCCAAGTCCTCAATCGAATAAATATCGTGATGGGGCGGAGGCGAAATCAGCCCCACTCCCGCCGTTGAATGACGGGTCTTTGCAATCCACGGGTAAACCTTCTTTCCGGGGAGGTGCCCCCCTTCTCCAGGTTTTGCTCCCTGGGCCATCTTGATCTGGATTTCTTTTGCACTTACAAGGTACTCGCTGGTCACACCGAACCTTCCGGATGCTACCTGTTTGATGGCAGAACAGCGGTTCTTTCCGTCTCTTCCCACCGTCAGCCGTTCCGGGCGTTCTCCGCCCTCTCCGCTGTTGGACTTGCCGCCCAGCATATTCATGGCAATGGCAAGAGTCTCATGAGCCTCTCCTGAGATGGAACCGTAAGACATGGCTCCTGTCTTAAATCTCTTTACAATGGAATCCACACTTTCCACCTTATCCAGAGGAATTCCCTTTGAAGGATAGTTAAACTCCATCAAGCCTCTTAAATTTCCGGGCTCTAATTCCTCATCGATCATATGGGTATACTTCTTAAAAGTCTCGTAATTTCCTGTTCTCGCCGCCATCTGAAGCGTATGGATCGTCTGCGGATTATAAAGATGCTGTTCCTTTCCGCTTCTAAACTTGTGGCTTCCTGTGCTCTCCAGCATCAGGTCATTTTCCAGTCCCAGCGGATCAAATGCAGATGAATGTCTGATGTCCACATCTTCTTCGATATCTTTTAACGTAATTCCTTCCACACGGCTGACGGTATTGGTAAAATACTGATCAATCACCTTAGAATCAATACCGATGGCCTCAAAAATCTGAGATCCCTGATATGACTGGATCGTGGAAATCCCCATCTTGGATGCAATTTTGATGATTCCGTGAAGGACTGCGTTTGTATAGTCTTCCACAGCCGCATAATAATCCTTGTGCAGCAGGTTATCGTCGATCAGTTTCTGAATCGCCTGCAGTGCCAGATATGGATTTACCGCACAGGCTCCGTAGCCAAGCAGCGTGGCAAAATGATGGACTTCTCTCGGCTCTCCGCTCTCCAGGATCAGAGCTACGGAAGTCCGTTTCTTTGTCTTAATCAGATGCTGGTGCATGGCCGATACCGCAAGCAGAGACGGAATCGCCACATGGTTTTCATCCACTCCCCTGTCAGACAGGATAATGATATTTGCTCCGTCCCTGTAAGCACGGTCTGCTTCCACAAACAGGCGGTCCAGCGCCTTTTCAAGGGATGTATTTTTATAATAAATGATCGGAAGCTCCGCAACCTGGAAGCCTTCTGTCTTCATATTCTTGATCTTCAGCAGATCTGTGTCCGTGAGAATCGGATTGTGGACTTTCAGCACCTGGCAGTTCTCCGGTTTCTCTTCCAGAATATTTCCGTCTTTTCCGACATAAATCGTGGTAGAAGTCACAAGTTCTTCCCTGATCGCGTCGATCGGCGGATTGGTTACCTGTGCAAACAGCTGTTTAAAGTAATTAAACAGCGGCTGATGCTTCTTTGAGAGAACCGCCAGCGGGGAATCTGTACCCATGGCCGCGATCGCCTCAGAGCCGTTTAACGCCATCGGCTGAATCGCGGTTTTTACTTCCTCATAAGAATATCCGAATGCCTTTAAGAGCTTTTCTCTCTGCTCTGTCTCATAAGACGGAACCGGAATATTTGGTATCTTTAAATCTTTGAGTTCTGTGAGATTGCTGTCAAGCCATTCTCCGTACGGCTCTTTTCCCGCATAAGATTCTTTGACCACATCGTCGTCAATGACTTCTCCTTTGACCGTATCCACCAGGAGCATCTTCCCGGGACGCAGTCGTTCTTTCACGAGGATCTTGGTAGGGTCAATGTCCAAAACTCCGATCTCGGAGGACAGGATCAGCTGGTCGTCATCTGTAATATAATACCTGGAAGGACGCAGGCCGTTTCGGTCGAGCACAGCTCCCACCTGGTCTCCGTCGGTGAAAAGAATAGAGGCCGGTCCGTCCCACGGCTCCATCATCGTCGCATAATACTGGTAAAAATCCCTTTTCTTCTGACTTATGACCTTATTGTTTTCCCACGGTTCCGGTATCGTGATCATGATCGCGTGCGGCAGGGCCATTCCGCTCATCACAAGGAATTCCAGGGTATTGTCAAGCCGTGCAGAGTCGGACCCGTTCGGATTGACCACCGGGATCACCTTATGCATCTGGCCTTTCAGGTACTTGGATTCCATATTTTCTTCCCTTGCCAGCATCTTATCTGCATTTCCGCGGATCGTGTTGATCTCACCGTTATGTACGATGAACCGGTACGGATGCGCTTTCTCCCAGCTCGGAGTCGTATTCGTACTAAAACGGGAATGAACAAGGGCAATGGCAGATTCGTAGTTTGGGTCCTGAAGGTCTTTAAAAAATGTTCTGAGCTGTCCCACAAGGAACATTCCCTTATATACGATCGTCCTGCTGGACAGGGAAATCACAAAGGTCTCTTCGTTGCTCTGTTCAAATACTTTCCGGACAATGTACAGCCTGCGGTCAAATTCCAGTCCTTTCTCTGCATCCTCCGGCTTTTCGATAAATGCCTGGAGAATCTTCGGCATACATTCAATGGCTTTTTTGCCCAAAACCGTGCTGTCGGTCGGCACTTCCCTCCATCCGAGGAACTTCATGCCTTCCTTTTCCACGATGATCTCAAACATCTTTTTGGCCTGCTGTACTTTCAGCTCGTCATTTGGAAAGAAAAACATGCCGACTCCGTATTCTCTCTCTCCCCCGATTCCAATACCAGACTCTTTACATGCCTTTTCAAAAAATTTGTGGGAAATCTGGAGCATAATGCCGACACCGTCTCCGGTCTCCCCGGCCGCATCTTTTCCTGCCCGGTGTTCCAGGGTCTCAACAATCTTTAATGCGTTATCGACCGTGGTATGACTTTTGATTCCCTTAATATTGACACAGGCACCGATCCCGCAGTTGTCATGCTCAAAGCTGGAATCGTATAGCCCGGGTGTGTTGTCTCTTTTGATCGTCATAAATCTCTTCCTTTCATTCAGCAGTTTGGAAATGTTATTTTTTGTAGAATTCCTACGTTGGAATCTATCATACAAAAATATATTCGTCTTGTAAAGCGTTTTTTTCTTAAGTTATCTGATTATTTGAATATTTATATATATTTTTATAATTATCAGAATATTTTACAGGATAATTTCTCCATTCAATGACAAAAAGAAACAGCCGGGACATCAACTGTCCCGGCCCTGATTATGTATGTTGTATAAATACATCTAATATGTTTGCAAAAGAGTATAAATTTGAACAGCAAACATTGTTGATACACCTATAGCCACAAAGCACATTATTTTCATAATTCTCAACCCTATTTTAAAAGGGAACTTTTTCATATATTCCTTTTAAAACAGCTTCTTCAATAATATGTCCGTCCATCTGTTTCCATAATTCGTTTAGGTAAAAACCATTTTCTATACATAATTTTTTATCCAACGCAAACACATGGAGTTCATATGTATGTGATTTATCTGGTGGTGTCATCCCCCCATAATAACTGGATTGTTTTCTGCTCTGTTGGTTTCCTTGTATACTTATCCAACTATTGGCTCCTTGTATAAAGTCTGCAGCCGTCTGACTTTCGTTTTCTTTTAATTCATTGCGAAGTAAATTTGCTCCCAACCAATGTATCCATTGAAAGCCAGTAACAGCATATGCGTCCTTATCTTCAAGTATAAAAGCAAAAGATATCGTATTTTTGGGAGCTTCTTCAATTTTAAAAGGCAATGAATACGTTGGAATATTATTTTCATTAAAATTCGTACCATATCCACCATATTTTTTTTCAATAATTCCATTAGAGATTCCTACACTTGAAATATACATAAATTCTCCTCCTTGTATATCATTTAATTTAAGATATATGATAACAAGGGGGAAATAAAACGTAAATTACCCACTTTTTTGTAGGTATCAGTCTGGTATAACGTGTTTCTCAGTTAATTCATTTTCTTTTCCATTTTTCTTTAAATATTCAATCCCTATATGTTGCATAATTCGTAATGCTTCTAGTATTTGATTCCCCATATCTTCTGTCAAAAAATACTCAACATGAAGTGGATAACCAGCAAATGTATTTTTATCAACAAATCCATAATCTACAAGTTCCTTTAAATGTTCCAAAAGCATTTTTTGTGTAATTCCATCAATATCACTCTCTAATTTAGACAAAGAAGTAGCCCCTAATCGTAAACGCCATAAAATAATTGGCTTCCATTTTCCCTTTATCATATCATGAACTAATTCCAAAGGGCATGTATATTCATCTCTTAATTTCATTGGACATCAACTCCTATAAGTCATATTGGTAAAACAAATAATCTGTACTTGTAATAACATTAGCAAATTTCTGATTTAAAGAAGCCATAAATATGCTTTGGACAGTATCTGCCGGGATATAGTCTCCATTCCATTCTAATTCCTTGGTTGCACAACCATCTGATATTAGTGTAAGTTCATAACCATAGTCTTTGGCAGCTCTTATAGTTGTGTCAATACACATATGTGTCATCATTCCACAAACGACCAATTCCGTGACCCCATTCTCCACCAGTTTGTTTTGCAAATTCGTTTCATAAAAACTATTTGGATAATGCTTAACAATAACTGTTTCTGTATCTAATGGTTTAATATCATTATGAATTTGTACACCATCTGTATTTGGATTAAAAAATGTTCCATTTATAGACTCATGGCGAATGTAAATAACTGGCAGGTCTTGTTTTCTAAAATCTTTCAATAAATCTTTTATTGCATTCAACGCTACCTCTGGTTTATACAACTGGCACTTTCCATTAGGAAAATAATCATTTTGCACATCAATAATAAGTAATGCTTTTTTCATATTCCCATATCCTTTCTTAATTCTTAATCATATGATATAGGATAATAATCCCCAAGTAAATTACTTACTTTTTCGTATATAATAGAGTTTAATAACAAATTCCTTTTTCATCAAGTATCTCCGTCATACAATGCTCTACCATGTAATCTATACCAATTTCTTGCATTATCTTAATTGCTGATAGCATCTTTTCTCCCTGCCCAGTTAAAAAGTATTCCACTTTTAAAGGATATCCATCATATGTTTTTTTATCAATTAAGCCAAAGTGTTTCAATTCACGCAGTTGTTCCAATAGCATTTTTTGAGTTATTCCTGCTATACTGTGATAGAGTTCAGAAAAAGAACATTTTCCATTTCTAAGTTGAAAAATAATTATCGTTTTCCATTTTCCCTTTATCATATCATGAACAAGTTCTAATGGGCATGTATAGTTTTTTCTAAGTTTCATTTTATTATCATCTCCTATGTGGAATATTTTATATGTTTAGGCTCAATATTTCAAAACATATTTTTTTCGGAAAATATTCTATGATACGGTACCCCTCTGGAGTGAACTTACATATACAAGACTTTTTCTACATTCCAGATACCCGAATAGCTTTTAATCTTTTTCCAGTTCTTTCGTAAGTCTATAAATGGGAAAAGGACAGCCATTTTCAGACTGTCCCTTAAAGAGAAATACGCCGTCAGCAGCAACAATTTTTCACAGCCGACTTCTACTTGCATATCATTAAAAATATCGTTCACCACATCACTCCAATCTGGATTTTAGGTAAAAAAAGCAGTCAATCCTAAGACCAACTGCTTTATGTTTATGGATATGAAATTATAAATTAGCTAATGACTATTCCTTAACTGATACAGATAATATGAAAGAGTTGTTTAAACATCGGCTTTACTTTCCATAGAATATGGATGAATAAACCATATGCTACAAACGCCATTATGTTCTGAATATTTTCTTTAAAATGTTACATCTTTTCCATAGTAGATGCACTCTAAAACTTTTTCCATGTCATCTACAGAAGTTTCTCTAGGATTAGATCCCGTACATGCGTCTGCCACAGCGCGCTCTGCGATCATCCTCTTCTTCTGGTTGAATTCTTCCTCATTGATTCCAAAATCTTTCAAATTGGAAACAATATTTAACTTCTTATTCATCTCACGGATCGCCTCAATCAGTGAAAGAGTCAATGCCTTATCGGAATTTCCAGGAAGTCCGATTCTCCTTGCGATAGCCGCATAGCGCTCCTCACAAACCTTTGCGTTGAACTGGATCACATATGGCAGATAAATGGCATTTGCACATCCGTGTGTGATATGTCCGGTGTCAAATACAGCTCCGGTCTTATGAGCCAGAGAGTGCACGATTCCCAAAAGAGCATTGGAAAAAGACATTCCTGCAAGACACTGTGCATAGTGCATATTCTCGCGGGCTGTCATATCTCCCTCATAGGAAGCTTTTAAGTTGTCAAATACCATTTCGATCGCTTCTAACGCCAGCGGATCTGAGAATGGAGAGTGAAGTCCTGCCACATAAGCCTCGATGGCATGGGTCAATGCATCCATTCCTGTATAGGATGTCAGTTTCGGAGGCATCGTCTCTGCCAATGCAGGATCTACGATTGCAATATCCGGTGTGATCTCAAAATCTGCCAGCGGATATTTAATACCTGAGCTGTAGTCTGTGATAACAGCAAATGCTGTCACTTCAGTAGCTGTCCCTGAGGTTGACGGAATCGCAAGGAATTTGGCTTTATTCCTGAGCGGCGGAACCGTAAACGGATCTTTTACATCGTCAAATGTTGTCTCCGGATGCTCATAGAAGATCCACATTGCTTTCGCAGCGTCGATCGGAGATCCTCCGCCCATCGCAATGATCCAGTCCGGTTCAAAGTCTCTCATGACTTCCGCGCCTTTAAATACAGTCTCAACAGAAGGGTCCGGTTCTACACCTTCGATTAATTTTGTCTCAATACCTGCTTCTTTTAAATAATCGACAACCTGATCTACAAATCCAAAACGTTTCATAGAACCGCCGCCGAGTACCAAAACAGCTTTTTTTCCATCCAATGTCTTCAGTGTCTCAAGTGATCCTTTTCCAAAGTATAAATCTCTAGGCAGTGTAAATCTTCCCATACGTTATCTCCTTTGCTGCAGAGGATTGAAATGTTGACAACCCTGACCAATGGTTACATTCTTATTGTACTGCTTCGTTAATGTTTTATCAATAAAAATCTACAACAAAAATACACTCACACAAATGTTCTGATATTGACCATATGACATTGACATTTGTTCTTTCTTACTTTCGCTCCGAAAGATAGGCTTCCATCCCCCGCCTTCTGAGTCTGCACGCAGGACAGTCTCCGCATCCGTCCCCCCTGACTCCGTTATAGCAGGTCAGTGTTTCCTGTCTGATCACATCAAATACGCCCAGATCATCGGCCATTTTCCACGTTTCTTTTTTGTCGATCCACATAAGAGGCGTAATCACTTCAAACTCATAATCCATCGCCAGAGTCAGCGTCGTCTCCAGAGACGTAATAAATACGTGTCTGCAGTCCGGATATCCGCTGAAATCGCTCTGGGACACGCCGGTCACCAGTACATGAATATCTCTCTGCTTTGCAAATACTGCCGCAAAGGTAAGAAACAGCATATTTCTTCCGTCTACAAAAGAATTCGGCGTACCCGTCTCAGGCGCCTCTTTGTCCACCTCTATATCCGCCCTCGTCAATGAGTTGGGAGCCAGCTGGTTTAAGAGGGCCATATCCAGAATATAATGCTCTACGCCATATTTTTTGCAGATTTCTTTGGCACAGATCAATTCATCCGAATGCTTCTGTCCGTAATCAAAAGAAAGCGCAATGACTTCTTCATATTTTTTCTTTGCCCAGAACAGACAGGTGGTACTGTCCTGTCCCCCACTGAATACTACGACTGCTTTTGTCGGTTTTGACATAATCTTATTCCTCCTCTTATCTGTCTGCGAGCATATAAAAGCGGTTTTCCATGGCAGAATCGCTCTCGAACCGTCCCCTCAGTGTGGAAGTGATGGTCTTTGCCTGATTTTTCTTAATACCCCTGGCGCTCATACAGCTGTGATTTCCTTCGATGAGTACTGCCACATCCTCTGTCCCCGCCACTTTGGAAATGATCTCCGCAATATCCGACCCGATCCGCTCCTGGAGCTGAAGTCTCTTGCCGACCATGTCACAGATCCTTGCAATTTTGCTCAGTCCCAGAATCTTTTCCTTCGGCTGGTAGGCCACAGTGACTTTCATATTGTACATAAGAGCCAGATGGTGTTCGCAGTAACTGAAAATATCGATATCTTTTACAACGACCATATCCTTATGATTTTTTACAGACAGATCATCTTCAAAGGTTTTGGAGTACATTTCTGCAATCTGGTCATTGCTGTAATTCATTCCCTCAAACACTTCTTCATACATCCTGGCCACACGGTCCGGCGTCTCCATAAGGCCTTCCCGGTCCGGGTCATCCCCCAGCGCTTCCAGAATTCCTCTGATATGTTTTTTGACTGCTTCTTTATCGATTGCCATAGCTTCTTAGACTCCCTTCCGCTCCGGATCCCAGACAACTTTATGGATCTGGATCTGGAACCTGACTTTATTCATCCTGTGTTCTTTCATAAACTCCACGATCTCATCCGGAGGTATGGCACCGAAAACCGGACTGAAATACACAATCGCCTTTTCACAGAGAGAAAACCGTTCGATGACTTCTTTTGCTTTCTCCAGATCTTCTCTTGTTCCTATCACAAACTTTACCACATCCCAAGGTTTTAATTCTTCCATATTTTCAAGACACATGGACTCCTCCATGCCGCTGGAGGGAAGTTTATAATCCATGGTCATGGAAAGTCTCGCGTCCCGCTCTCTCCATGGACGGATGGGAATACTTCCGTTTGTTTCGATTTCCAGTTCCATCTTTGGAAGAGATAAAATACCTCCGATCAGTTCGCTGATATTCTCATCCAGCAAAGGTTCTCCTCCGGTCAATGTCACCAAATCCACTCCCGACTCCTTTACCATCTGTGACACTTCCGCAGCCGTCATGAGTTCTGCCTCGCCTTTTTTACTGATGGCCCATTTGGTATCGCAGTAGGAACAGTTTAAATTACATCCCCTAAGGCGAATGAACATAGAAAGCCTGCCTGCCTTCTTTCCCTCACCGTTGATACTCACAAAACTTTCTGCTATCTTAAAAACTTCCATCTCTATTCTCCGTAAATGGCACAGTTATTCGGCGTCTCATATACTTCCACAAAAGATACGTCATAACCGTCCTGTTTGATCCGGTCATAAAAATATCTGGCAAAATTCTCTGCCGTAGGGCGGAATTTCACTTCAATGATCCGGAACTCTTCTTCTCTCAGTGCCTCTATCGTCTTGGTCTTCAGTGTGTCTTTTTCCATGATCAAAGCATGGTCAAACTCGTCTGCAATTTCTTTTACCTTGTCCTTTAATTCGCCGAAGTCTACAACCATCCCCCTGGTCTGGCCCTGTTCTTCTACTTTTTCCTTTTGGATCGTCACCGACAGTTTCCACCGGTGTCCGTGCAGATTTCTGCACTTGCCCTCGTATCCCGCCAGAAAATGTGCGGAGTCAAAAGACGCATGTGTATTTAACTGGTACATGTTGATCCCTTTCTCTCGTTTTCTATTTCTCCTGTTTCAGGCCTCATCCAAAAAAACATGAAACAGCAAAAGACACGCCACCCGCGGTGTCCGTGTCTCTAAGCATTCTTCTAAGACATAAGAAATATGTCTGATCATATTCTCTTATTTTGTCCTAGTTTTGTTTAAAGACAGGATGGTACGAATGAACTGTCTGATATATTTACAATAACTAAATGAGTATAACACAATTTTCATTCAAAAGAAATAAAAATTTCAAGTTTTTCTCCCCAGTCTTCCGTTTTACCTCATGGCTGCTGAAAATAACCGGATCAAGAATTTCCATGTACGGGGATATTCCCTCAGGATCGTTTGTCTGATTTCTTCACAGGCTGCTGCCCCTTTTTCTGTGAAAACAAATGCTCCGTCAGCAGCGCCTCCGATGGCTATGTGTGCATTGGCGTAACCTCCCACAGCAATACGGGCGGCCAAAGCACATCCTCCTGCGGCGTACACTCCTACGGCCAGTCCGCCTATGGCAAAAATACCGAGAGCAGCGCCTCCAATGGCCAGTCCGCCAAGGGCGAGTCCCCCAAAGGCCAGCAGTCCCAGAGATGCCGTTCCTATAGATATCAGCCCCGCAGAGAGCAGACCCATAGAGAAAAGACCTACAGCAAAGTTTCCAATAGCTATGATTCCTTTTGCTTTATACATCCCCCGCCCAAAATTGATATGCACCAGCGGAATCCCGAATACGCTCAGCCTGCTCTTGTATTCATAGTGGAGATTCACATTCACATAGACCACTTCTTTTTCTGCCGGTGCATTAGAACTTCCAACCAGCTCATCAATGCTGACCTGAAAGATTCTGCTCAGTTCCATCAGCTTATTCAGCTCCGGCGTTGTCGATCCCAGCTCCCACTTAGATACGGTCTACCTCGATACATTCAGCCGGTTTCCCAGTTCTTCCTGTGACCAGCCTTTCTCTTTTCTTAAACGATTTAAATTTTCATAGAACTCCATAGGCTATCTCCCCTGTCTGTTTTTTATATATCATAAGAACTGCGGCTCTTTTTTTCCACCAAACGCCGTTGGAAATGTGTCAACTAAAGTTAACATCCACGGTTTTTAGCCATTTTATCTGTATTCTAGGTAATCCAGGAACCGTTTTACCGCAAGAGACATTCCTTTCCTGTCACGGAAAGCCAGCCCGATCTTTCGGCAGGCCGGCACTTCTAATTCTTTCGTGACAATCCGGTAAGGAATCCTCTGCAGGATGAGCTTCGGCAGGATACTGATTCCCAGCCCGCTCTCCACCATGGACATGATGGCATAGTCATCCCATGTTGTAAAATGAACGTTCGGAGTGATGCCGCACCGCTCAAAAATTTCCGATATCTCTGCTTTTGCCCCTTTTTCCAGCAGCATAAAAGGATCATCACATAATGCACCCACAGGAAATTTACTGCATCCGGCCAAAGGATGATGTTCCGGAAGAACAGCCATCAGCTGATCATCTTCTAAAAAAATAGCTTCAAACTCCGGAAGCGTAGGCAGTTTCAAAAATCCACAGTCCACCCGGCCTTCTGTGATCCAGCTTTCTATCTCCGTATAGTCTCCCAGCAGCAGTTCATAATCAATGTTGGGGTAATCTTCCTGAAACTTTTTAATGATATTCGGAAGCCAGTGTGTCGCCACACTTGAAAAAGTCCCGATTCGGATCAGACCGGCTTCCATCCCTTTCAGTTCATCGACTTGTGTCTGTAAATTCTGAAACTCATCACACACTCTCTTTGCATACGGCAGCAGCTTCAATCCGTCAGAAGTCAGCCTCACCCCTGAATGTCCCCGTTCCAGAAGGGAGATACCCCACTCTGTTTCCAGATCATGGATCATACGGCTAATCCCTGACTGGGAATAATCCAGTTTCTGGGCGGCCCTTGTAAAACTCCCGGATTCCACGGTTTCAACGAAAGCCATATACTTTTGTATGTTCATATCCATGCCGGTATTCCTCTCCTATCCATCTGATATTGTAATATAAATTATAACAAATATTCGTTTTTGTAATTTATAGTTTTATGTTACAGTAGTATCACAAATGATTCAAGAAAAATCGAGGTGTCACAATGAAAAAAGCTTATCTGAAATACTTTACCGCATTGCTTCTGTTTGGTTCCAACGGAATCGTTGCTAGTTATATCCTGCTTAACAGCTATGAAATCGTATTTTTAAGAACCCTTATCGGAAGTCTGTTTCTCATTGCAGTTTTTTTATTTTCCGGAAGAAAGCCGCAGGGGTTTCACGATAAAAAACATATTCTTTATATCACCATATCCGGCATAGCGATGGGAATCAGCTGGATGCTTCTGTATGAAGCATATAAAACGGTCGGAGTCAGTATTGCCACTCTTGCATACTACTGCGGTCCGGTCATCGTGATGGCTGTCTCTCCTATGGTCTTTCAAGAACGCATGACACTAAAAAAACTTTCAGGTTTTGCCGCCGTAATTGCCGGTATGTATCTGGTCAATAAAAACGGTTTATTTAAGACCCATGTCTCTGCCGGGCTGATCTTCGGCATCCTGTCAGCTGCCATGTATGCTCTTATGGTTATCTTTAACAAAAAAGCAAAGAGCATTACCGGTCTTGAAAATTCCGCATTTCAGCTGATCATAAGTTTTTTGACCGTAGCCGTCTTCATGCAGACAAGACAGAGACTCTATATTTCCTCTGTTTTTCATAACCTTTTTCCTGTGCTGTTTTTAGGCATTGTCAACACAGGCATCGGCTGCTATTTTTATTTTTCTTCTATCGGTCGGCTGCCTGCAGGATCAGTGGCCGTCTGCGGATATCTCGAACCATTGTCGGCTCTCATATTCTCAGCATTTTTTCTCAGAGAGCGCCTGTCGGCCAGAGAGCGCCTGTCGGCGGTACAGCTTCTGGGAGCCGTTCTTATTCTGGGAGGTGCTGTGGTCGGTGAATTGTCACGAAAAAAGTGACCGTCATAAAAACGTGTAATTTAGAAATTTACGAGAACAAGTGAATTTCAAGTGAACACCTTTAAACAACTTAACACCACCCACAATCAATCCACAGACTCATCACCATGTACTTCAGACAATTTTCCTGCCTGCTCAGCAATTTTCTTTTCCTGAGACTTAACACGTCGTTCTAATTTTTTTATGTCCTCGGAAGGCGGCAGACTTTCCGGTTTAATTCCACGTTGTTCAAGCATATCCCTGACAGAATGATTATTTTGAATATGTTCGCCTGTAATAGAGACTTCACCCTGTAAGACTTTTTCTTCAACATTATAATTTGTCATTTCTGTTGCAAGGTTTTTTGCTGCAATAGTAAGTGTTGGAAGAAAGTCTGCCAAAGGTCGATTATCTTTCACACCAAGTCTCTTTTTCATTTCTTGTGTAGAATAACCACCAAATAATGCTTTGTCTCCTTTAGAACGAATACGTCCAAAGCCTGCGTCGTCTACACCTCGTTCGTAAATATTTTGAGACAGACGCTTTTCAGATTCACGAAGTCTGCCACGAGCCTCAGTGCGTTCAATTAAAGCAATACGCTCTTCAATCAATTCCTGTTTTCTTGTCTGTACCGCAAAATAACTTTGTGCAAATGCAATTTCTTCTTTTTTAGGATCACCATTTTGAGCAATCAAATAGCAGGCATAGCGAGTAAGCATATAATCTTTAATACTTCTTTTTGCACCACTGCCCAGTTCAACCATTTTCGTGACCTCACGAAAATGGTCTGATATCTTTATATCGGAAGTCGCACACGATTCCATTGCACGGCTGACTGCCTTATCAAAATTCTCCCAACGCTCATATCCGAGTAATTGCATTAGCTCACGGGCATACCAAAATTCAATATCAGCATCGTCGACATTATGGATAAACATATCATATTGTCGACGTATTTGTTCAATTTTTCTTTTTTTTACATTTTATCATGATTTTTTAATATTTTAAAATATTTAATTTCAAATCAACACAAAACACTTGTTCTTCCGATAAGTTAAGAAAAATCGGCATAGCCGATAGCCACGACTATGCCGATTTTTTAGGATAATTTACCCATATTAATTCTCACCAAATACCCGTATATGATCACTTAATTCCCAGTCTCTATACTGATTTCATTAAACTGATCCAACAGGTCTTCTATGGCAAGTGCTTCTTTTTCTTTTCCTGCCTTGTCTAAAACCGCCTGTCCCTGATGCATCATAATGAGACGGTTTCCATATTCCACGGCAAACCTGAGATTGTGCGTGACCATAATAGTCGTTAAGTTTTTCTCTCTGACGATCTTATCCGTCAGCTGCATGATCAGTTCCGCTGTCTTTGGGTCCAGCGCTGCCGTATGTTCATCCAGGATCAAGAACTCAATCGGCGTCATTGTGGTCATCAGAAGGGCCATCGCCTGCCGCTGTCCCCCTGACAGAGCACCGACCTTTGTTCCCATCATGTCTTCAAGTCCCAGCCCCAGCTGGGAAAGCATTTCACGGTAATGACTGATCCTTTTCTTGTTTGTTCCCAGCCCGAGTCCATACGCTCTGCCTTTATTGTCTGCCAGAGACATATTTTCAAGAATTGTCATGGAAGGACAGGTTCC
>NZ_FR889207.1:63721-78162 GCF_000432215.1 Anaerostipes sp. CAG:276 | reverse complement strand
CTGATGGATCCTTTCTCAGGCTGGAGACTTCCGCAGATCAGGTTCAGCATCGACGTTTTTCCTGACCCGTTGCTGCCGATCACAGAAACAAAATCACCATTTTGGATCTTTAAATTAAAATCCTTAAACAGACAAATTTCATTCACCGTTCCGATGTTATAATATTTATCAATATTTTTAAGTTCAATCATGCTTTCACCTTCTTTTTCCGGTCCATGCTGATGATCAGGATCACAAGAAACAGGATCGCAGTGATCAGTTTAAGGTCCTGGGAGTCCAGTCCGATCTCGATGGCTGCCGCCACACAGGCTTTGTATATAACAGAGCCGATGATGACAGCAGTTGTTGCCTTTAACAGATTTCCTTTAAAAATGTTCGTCCCGATAATAACGCTGGCGAGACCAATGACGATGGTTCCGGTACCCATGGAGATTTCAAAAAATCTCTGCTGCTGACACATGACACTTCCCGCCAAAGCTACCAGACCGTTGGCGATAGAAAGGCCGACAATTTTTACAAACCCACTGTCTTTAGCAAGTGATGTGACAATTTTTTCATTGTCCCCTACGGCTCTGAGCAGAAATCCGGATTTTGTCTTTAAGTACAAGTCCAGGAGGAGTTTTGCGATCAGCATGATCAGCGCAATGATGATCAGTGTCTTATACGGCTCAAGCGCCTCCGGACATAATTTGTTGATAAAATCATTGTTAAAAATCGTATGATAGTTGAACAGAGGCACATTGGCACTTCCCCCGGTAATCCGCAGATTGATCGTATAAAGTCCCGTCATCATAATGATACCTGACAGCAGATCCCTGACTCTGAACTTTACGTGGATGATCCCGGTCAAAGCCCCTGCTGCCGCTCCCGCCGCCGTTGAAAGGATCAGCGAGAGGACCGGATTGAACCCATTCATCAACAGTACCGTGGTGATGGCGGCACCCAATGGAAAGGTACTGTCCACAGACAAATCCGGAAAGTCCAGTATTTTATAAGTAATGTATACGCCCAGAGCCATCACCGCATAGATGAATCCCTGCTCGAAGACGCCAATGATTAGTTGTTCCATTTTTTGCTCCTATTTATTTGCTTGCTTTAATTTCTGTGAATGTCTCTACTGCCTCTTTCTTAACATCTGAAGGCAGTTTAATTCCAAGATCTTTTGCCACCTTTTCGTTAAGATAGATGTCTCCCTGATTAAACGTTTCAAACGGAATTTCGGATGCTTTCTTCTCTCCCTTTAACACTTTGGCAGCCATTTTTCCTGTCTGTTCTCCAAGTTTTATGAAGTCAATCCCCACACATCCGATGCATCCTAATTTCACCTGTTCGATCTCTGAACCGAATACCGGGATCTTTGCCTTGTTTGCTTTTTCCAGATAAGTCGGCATTGAGCTTACGACCAGATTATCTGTAAGGTTTGTGATACAGTCTACTTTCTTGATCAGGCTGTCGGCTGCCATCGGCATATCTGCCGCCGCGCTGATTCCCTGAGTAATGATCTTAAAACCGTTCTTTTTAGCCACTTTCTCATAGGCTTCAATTCCCGCTTTAGAGTTAACCTCGTTAGTGCTGTACAGAATTCCTACATTTTTTGCCTTTGGAAGCACTTTACGGATCAGCTTCAGCTGTTTATCTGCAAGGATCAGATCAGAAGTTCCTGTAACTTCCCCTACATTTTTTCCGTCCTTGTCTACGAATCCTGCCAGTTCCGGTGATGTAACCGCAGTGTAGATAACCGGTGTCTTAGAATCAGAAGCTGCATTGTATGCGCTCTGGGCACTTGGTGTCGCAATGGCACAGATCAGGTCCATCTTCTTGGAAGCAAAGTTTGAAGCGATCTGGTTATCTGCAGCGGTATCAGCCTGAGCATTTTTATAAGTGATCTTTAAATTTTTTCCTTCCTTGATTCCTTCTTTTTCTAACCCCTGGATAAAACCTTTGCGGCAGTTATTTAAAGATTCATGCTCTGCAAACTGCTGAATTCCGATTTGATAGCTTTTGTCCTCACTTTTTTTTGAACATCCTGCAAATAATAATGTTGCCGCCAATACTGCGCTGCATCCTGCTGCTAATAATCTCTTTTTCATAACTTTTTCTCCTTTTCTCTACAATCAATTTTTTGCACTTATAGAGATAAACAAATACTGTGGTCCGGAGTTTTTTATTTCATAAGGAAGGTCATAGAACTTTCCTATGGAATAAAAAACGCCCCAAGCTAACGCTTGAGGCGGATATCCGCGGTACCACTCAAATTGGCATCATAAAAAATGCCCACTCTTTTCATAT
This sequence comes from Anaerostipes sp. CAG:276, assembly GCF_000432215.1. Classification (NCBI taxonomy): domain Bacteria; kingdom Bacillati; phylum Bacillota; class Clostridia; order Lachnospirales; family Lachnospiraceae; genus Anaerostipes; species Anaerostipes sp. CAG:276. The sequence goes on along the minus strand of NZ_FR889207.1, from coordinate 75,873 downwards.
ACCATCATATATGCCCTGTTGTGTAACGGGTCGGGTGCCCGGCAACTCCTACTGTGGTTCAGAACTGCCCTCGAAAGTCCATTCATCAGGGAATTCATGCTGCAATCCCACCATCTGCAGCTCTCTTAAAATCCTTCTGCTCCTGACTACTACTCTTTCTCATCGGTTTATCACTATATGATAGAATAATAATACTTTTCTTTTTACGTGTCAACCCCGAATTTTCACTCTTATTTATAAAAAGAATGTCCCTGATAAGTGAACAGTTTCGTCAGCGCCCTGTCAAACCAGGACACATTTCTTGGATTCGCCATTGTCTTTTCCACAAAATATAAAGCGCCCTCTGAGTAGTCTTCTCCCTCCAACGCCCGCTCCACACTTTCCCGTGTAGACGCTTTGATCGTCACAGAATTATACCGTCCGTCTGCTGTCGGAGAAAACTGCACACTGCCATTGGTCCTCTGGAACACGACCTGTTCGATGGTGTTTGGAAATTCCTTGGAACGGACCCTGTTTAATATCACATTTGCGACTAAGATTTTACTCTTCATGTCTTTGTCAGTAGCTTCTGCTTCCACAATCCTAGTAAGAATTGCTTTCTCTCTTGTAGATATTTTTCCTTTGAGGCCTTTGACATCCTGTACTTTTTCAATCTGACGTTCTATATTTAACTTTTTAATCAGTGCTTTTCTCTCTTTAAACTGCTTCTGTTCTTCCAACAGTTTCCTCTGGATAAGCTGATCAACGCCATTTTCGCCCTGCGGCGGCTGAAATAAAGTATCACTTGCAAAGACCTGCTGCCCTACGCTGCATAAGCCAATCGCACAAGATATGGCTGCTACTTTCCATTTTTTCTTCAATGTCATATACACTCCTTTAATATAGTGTATGACATTTTTGAAACATTATTCACACTTTTGTAAAATTTAAGTCCAATTTCAGAGACATCTGCATTTCTTTACATCATAAATTTTATATCGTCATGACATAAATATCATTTTCCGTATTTAAAACAAATCCACAGGACAGCAGCAAACCACAGGACGCTGCATTCTCCTGTTCAGGCTGTACAACAATCCTCTCAGCATCACCATGGCATCTGATCTTCTCTATCAGCTGTTTTACAATTTCTTTCCCAAATCCTCTGTGGATGCAGTCCAACTCACCAATCATATAATCGACGCTGTAAGATCCGCCCATTTCCGTGTATCCTCCCCATAGTTCATCACTGTCTTTACATGCATAGTATTGACAGAAGCCGATTGGTTTATTTTCATACTCAACGATAAAATGATGAATCCAGCAGAAAGCACTGTCCTGCTTTTCGACTTCTTCGATCCAATCCAATGGCTCATGGTACCACTTTGCAACATGCGGCATCCTAAGCCATTTTTTAAAGACAGGGAGATCTTCCGCATTCATTGTTCTTAGATTCAGCATACTCATTTCCTCCTGCATATACATTCGTTAAAAGACAACACGCATCTGTACACAATACATGGAGTATGTTTTATCTCTCAGAAAACATTTTCTATCACTGCCGTGACAGGGTATTTCCTGGGTAATAAAAAATTTCACTTATCTACATTATAAAACATAAATAAAGGGAATGATACTATGACATTTTATCTGCTGGAGCAGGCTGCTTAGATATCAAAGGTGGCACCTGCGATAGTTTAACTAATTTTTCTCTTCTTTCTAAGACAACATAAAATACCTGTTCCTCCCAAAAGGCCCAGCACCACCCATACAGTTTTAAATTCTTCTCCTGTCTTCGCTGTCTGTTCGTTTTTCCGGATCTCTTTATATTTCCAATTCTTATTTTTTTCTGATGTACCTTTTTTGTTTTCTTTCCCTGAAGTATCCTTGTCTGCCTTCTCAATTTCAGCTTTCTTCCATTTCGCTCTTAAAGTCATATTCTGATGCACCGGATCTGAAAAATTCCACTTGGCTTCTTTTCCATTCTCATCGGTATAATACCAGCCCATAAATTCATAGCCGTCTCTCTTTGGATCTTTCGGCTCGATCACCTGATTTCCTCCTCTGACCGTCTGAGTCACCGGAGTATCATAGCCTCCGTTGGAGTCAAACTTCACTTTGTGGTCTCCGGTCAGCGTGATCTTTACCTGAACTTTTGTCCCGTCCTCTATAAAAAAGGTCAGAGAAAATTCTCCGGTCCTGCCCGCCGTCTTAGCTTCGTTCAGTACTTCCCATTGTTTCGGATCGATGGATGGTTCCACGGTATTCTTGCTCTGGTCTTTCGCTTTTGCCCTGCAGAGTTCCAGAAGCTCTTCTTTTGTAAACGCCTCTCCTCCTGTTGGATGGGTCCCGTTATTTGCAGCCAAAAATGCTTCTCCATGGTCCGGATCTAATTTGGCACTGTCCGTTCCCTGATCTCTTAAATATACTTGGACCGTCACCTCTGTTCCACCGGGTGCCTTTATAGTCAGCGGAAAGTTTCCGGTCTCACCCGCCGTCTTTGCCTCATTGATCCTCTTGATTTGATCCGGCTCTGAAAAGGTGATGCTGTCTCTTTCCACTGATTTTCCATCTTTGTCAAATGCTTTGACGGCAGACAGTTCTTTCAGTTGTTTTTCGGTAAAGCCGTCTCCTCCGGTCCTGCTGATAATATTCATTCCTTTGATCGTTTCACCGCTATTCCGGATCTGTATCTGTCCCAGTTTCATCATATTTCATCAAAGAAACCGTGACTTTTGCCCCGGCTTTTGATGTAAAGGTCAGTTCAAACACACCAGATATCCCGGCTGTCTTTGCCTGGTTAATCTTTTCAAACTATTTTTTGTCTATAGAAAAACCATCCAGTGAAATGGTCGTTCCATCTTTATCTTTGCCTTTCAGTTCTCCATAGATCTTGAGTTCCTCCTCGGTAAACGCATCTCCTCCGGTATCCTTCTCAAAGTTATTGGCTCCGATCGTCGGGTCCGGATCCTCCGGGTCCATCCCCGCGGCATCTGTGCCGTCGTCTCTCAGACAGACATTAGCCGTCACTTTTGTGCCGTTTGAGGTCTCAAACGTCAGAGGGTAATCCCCAATCTTTCCCGCCCTTTTCGCCTCATTTAAATCTTGTATCTGTTTTTCATCAAAGAAACTGATCTGATCATCCTCCAGGTCATTTCCTGTTTTGTCTTTTGCCGCCACCTTCGTGAGCTGTTTTAGCTGTTCCTTTGTAAATCCGTTTCCTCCAGTTTTGCTGATAATATGATTGGCTCCGATCTGTTCATTTGTCTTTGACTCCACGGTATTTTCATCACGGAACGGCCCAAAATAGGCCACTGTATAAAATTTCCCTACATGGATCTGTGTGTCAGATTTAAACGGTGTCCCTTCCATGAAGGTATAACTGTCCATAGAATCTCTGTCCTGGACATAGCCCTGATAACCTTCCTGAGGAGATGACACGAACCGGCCGAATTTCGTAGGAATTGTAAAGCCCGGATAATCAGTTGATCCAATACCCGGAGCATTACTGCTCTCATCTCCTTTTGCGATGACTAAAGTATCCCCTCCGCTGATCACAATATTATCAAGGGAGGATGTACAGACTGCTCCGATGCCGGGACCATAGCTTCCTCCGATCGCTTCGACTCTTCCTCCGGTGATCGAAAGGCCGTCTATATTGACCCATACGCCTCCTCCGAGCCCGGCGCAGCCATAATTGCCCTCAGCTTTAATATTTCCTCCTGTTATAGAAAGGTTGCTTACTTTCTGATTGGCAAATGATATAGCACTGTTGTCGCCGTACACAGAATCATGTGTAAATTTATAACTTGTCAGACAGGCTCCTCCGATACCGGGACTGTGATATCCTCCTTTTGCCACAATATTCCCGCCCTTGATGATGAGATTCGCCAGACCGCACTCGCCGTCTTTTTGTGTTCCTCGAAGGCTGTTTCCAATGGCTCCTGCATGATATTGGTCATCTTGTCCTGATGCTGTAAGGCTTCCGCAGCTGCTGTCACAGCGATGTCCTTTTTCATCCGCCTTCTCACACTGGAGGATCAGTTCCCCGTCCACTCCGTCTTTTGTAATGGCGTTACCTTCATCTCCTTTATATCCGTCCTTTTCGTTTCCTGATTTACAAAGCAGTGTATTATTTCTTCTGAGTGTCATCGTCACATAGGCGTGGGAGACATTGATGCAGTCCATCTTTGTTTTATCACAGGTAATACTGACATCGCTCAGGGTAATCTCTGTCCTGACACCTTTTTCCACAATCACGTTGTACTTTGTCGTAGTCCCTGTGATCCAGTATCCCTTGGGATTTAGAGTTCCGTCGTCCTTTGCAGTTCCTCCGACCGAAGCTCCAGTCTTCGTGATCCGGACATCTCCTTCACTGACATCCAAAATAGTCTGTCCGTTCTCCGCAGTGTCTCCGGACGTTTTCGCTGCCTTTTTCTTTGTCTTCGGCTGCCTCCCTTTTAGTTCATTCTCATTGGGTTCTAAAGTCTTGTTTTGGACTTTGCTGCCACCCTTAGATTCTGCCTGTTTCTCCGGGTTTTCTTCAGTTAATCCAGAAATACCCCCCCCCGGATTTTCCAGGTATTTCCTGTTCTGTATCCAATGCTCTAAGCATTTCCGGCCCGGAACTGATGCCCAGCGCTAGTGTAAGCGCGGCAGCAGCCATACACCTTTTCCATTGTTTCTTCATTCTTTCCCTTCCTTTCCTGCCTGACAAGTGCACTTTTCGCAGACAAATGGTTTTTGACTTTATAAGACCTCTTTTAAAAAGAATAGGTTAGACAACAAAAGACACCAGATTTTAATCTCTGATGTCTTGTCTGCAAATTTTTTTCAATTAAAATGGAATTTAGCTAATCTATAAGCCGGGTTCTGTCTTAAATGATCATCTATCTCGACTTGCTGTTGCCAGCAAGCTCCAGCGGCACACCGAAAAGCGGACCGGGCAAGCCCATAGCTTTTCTCCTGCCTTGCTTCGGATGGGGTTTACATGTGCCTTGCCTGTTACCAGCCAAGCGGTGGGCTCTTACCCCGCCTTTCCACCCTTACCGGCTAATACCGGCGGTTTATTTCTGTTGCACTGGCCTGAGGGTCACCCCTACCGGACGTTATCCGGCATCCTGCCCTGCGAAGCCCGGACTTTCCTCACCAAAAGACTTTGGCGCGATCATTCGGTTAACTAAATTCCGAGTGGAATTATACCATGTTCTCATGTGTCCCGTCAAACAATTTAATAAATCTTAACCATGTAGGATACCTTGTATTTTCCACAGTAAGCGGTGACTTTCACTTTGCCTTTTTTCTTTTTGGCCTTGAATTTACCGCTTGTCTTTCCGATCGATGCCAGCTTTTTATTGCTGACTTTCCATCTCACTTTTCCGGAGACACCGTATTTTTTCACTTTAAAGGTATAAGATTTCTTTTTCTTTATCCTTGCTTTTTTCTTAGAAAAAGCCAAACGCTTCTTACTCACCCTAACCTTACATTTTAAGCTGTAATTTTTACCCTGCTGCGTAACCTTTGCCGTGATAACCGCAGTCCCTGCTTTTTTACCGGTAACTCTGCCGGAAGAATTCACTGCTGCCACAGACTTTTTAGAACTGGAAAACGTGACCTTTGCACCTCTCACTTTGTTCTTTACAGTAATAGATGAACTGTTTCCTTTATAAATACTGAGTGAACTCTTTGAAACTGATGGTTTGATATAAGTCACAGCCGGTTTTGCCGTAGTTGCCGTCGGTTTTGGTGCAGCCGTTGCAGGCGGCGTCTGCGGAACAGAAACGGCCGGTGTATCTGCCGGTTTTGAAGCAGTTGTCCCGCTGTTTCCGGCCTTCACCTTATCGTTGGAAAATAATTTAACCAATGCGTTGCCCGTTTGATATACCCCATTTAACGGCTGCAATGATGTTACATCTCTGCCCGAACCGCCAAAATTATATTTTAGCTGGGTTTGTCCCGCCGTACAATCCATTTGAAATTCATCTGACTGATCCTCCTGCAGTTCAAACGGATAAAAATATTCGGTCCTTCCTTCTTTTTTGAAAGAAATCTGAAGCTCCGCACGGTATACTTTGCCTTTCTCCATATCAAACGAGGAGGAACCGAAAGGAATCGTGTAAAATCCGGCATTCTGTGCCGTATATTCTTTGGAAACCAACGACTTATTACTCTGGTCCTGATAAACCTGAACTTTGACGCTGCAGTTTGCTGCTGGAACATAAACTCCGCATGCGGTTAGCTTTTCATTGTCTCTGGCCGTAAATTTATTGACTCCAACCACGGGACTGGTGCCTGCCGTAAACAAAGCGTCTCCAAATCCTGCCCCGTCATATTGATAAATATTCTGATAAGTATGCGCGGTCTTACTTCCGTTATAGTTCACATTCTCAGCTTCAAAAACCGTAGGTTCAGAAAGGGATTTGTCATAATACGAAATATAGAAATATCCGCTGTCACCCCAGTCAACGTCCCAGCTGTTTTTCACAAGGAACGCACCGTTTCCGGGAGGCGTAACACTGAAATTATCTTTGCTGTAATTGTCGTCCCAGCCGACAATGGTAATCTCATGATCTGCGTATTTATCCCCGTCATAATAATAAGATGTTGTAGTTCTTGAAGATCCGGTTTTGCTGCCAAAACGATAATATCCCGAATGTGAATTGCCCGTGTAATATCCGGCACTGACAGCGCCTTTTTCATATACAGCCCGCTTCACTGCCTGCACCCCTGCAGCACTATGTACGGTTTCATCATTGCCGTTTTCCAGATTAATCTCCGGCAGATACAGTGCATTTTTAAGATGGATATAAGATTCCGTCTGATACTTTTCTGACGGATCAGAAGCCCATATCTGACTGAACGGGAGGACTGATTCATCCACCGCCCCATACCATCTGGCCAGTGTCGGCACTGAGAACCAGCGGCTTCCTCCAATCGTGTAGTCGCTTTCTCCGGACCGATTCAAAAAACTGTCGTTTCCCGCGTATTTGCTCTTGTCCCGGTCTTTATTCTGTCCATGAAAGGTAAAATAAGCAAGTTGTCTCTCCGATAAATTAATCGATGAAGAAGCGGTTCCTGCTGTCATCATCACAGATTCAAGGGAAGCCATGGCACCAAAAGTCCAGCAAATACCGGTATTCTCCTGGGTTTTTACTCTGGTATGCTCTGCCGTATATGAGTCCGGCAGCTGTGCCGCCCGTTTTCTGCTCTTATCCGTCTGCGGCTGCAGCAAAGCTGCATCCTCATATTCTATAATTCTTCTCCCGCTGCGCACTGCCGTTTTTCCAATGAGATCAAACTCCAGATCTTCTGTGTTAATCTCATCAGCATGAACATCAAAGGAAGTCAAAGCCGTACACGACACGGCGGCAGCAAGTGCCAGACTCATCAATCTGCGTTTCCAGTTATACATTATTCATTATCCCCCTAATCTTGATTCCCCGCTATCCTAATTCTCCATAAAAATCTCTCTCATAAATTAAGATAGAGTTTCATCCCGATTAGTTAGATAAAAAAACGGAACCGTCAAGTCTCAAAGCAGCTTCCCCCAATGAACTCTCTCAAAAGAGACGTCTTCGGTATATCCTCACTTTTCACACTCAGGAAATAATCCAAAAACTTCAGCAGGCGCTTGGATTCCTGATATTCCGGACATCCCGGGCTGATCTGAAATAAAAGCGGCTCCGCATACTGTTTCAACACAGCCAGCTCGTAAATCTGGGCAGAGTTAAACATGATGTCCGCTTCCTCCTGGTAAGGGAAAATATTCAGTTCCTCACCCCTGCGCACAGATTCCCACCGTCCGATGGTCGTCTTTGCATCCGTTCCCCTGTGCCTTGCATCCCTCACGATCCTTCTCAACAGACGGCCGTCGGAGCTGGGTATCCGGTTGTGTTCGTCTATATTGATCTGACTCAGCGCGCTGACATAAATCTTATATTTATCTTCTTCCGAAATCTCACTGGACAGCATCCCGTTCAAGCCATGGATTCCCTCGATGACCAGCACATCATCCGGTCCGATCTTTTTATAATTCCCTTTGTACTCCCGTTTTCCTGAAACGAAATTATAGGTTGGGAGCTGTACCTGCTTCCCGGCCAAAAGACAGTTGATATCTTCGTTGAACAATTCCAGATCAAGAGATGCGATCGTCTCGAAATTATAGTTGCCCTCCTCGTCCCTGGGAGACAGCTCTCTGTCTAAGAAATAATCATCCAGAGAGATTGGGTGCGGAGTGAGCCCGTCGATCTGAAGCTGAATGGCAAGGCGGTGGGAGAATGTCGTCTTCCCGGAAGAAGACGGACCTGCGATCAGGACAACCTTTTTCCCGTCGTCCACGATCTTTGAAGCAATATCAGCCAGAAGCTTCTCCTGAAGGGCCTCCTGCACGAGAATCAGGTTATTGATATCGCCGTTGGTGATCTCTTCGTTGAGAGCCCCGACCGTGTCCACTCTCATAAGCTTGCTCCAGGATCTGGACCTCTGCATCACATGAAACAGCTTTGGCTGAGGCGTAAATCTTGAAACGGAATGGAGATGATCCCGTCTCGGGATCTGAAGAACAATTCCTCCCTGATACGCATCTACATAAAAATCCTGGATATATCCCGTACTGGGTGCCATATACCCATAAAAATAATTCTCATATCCGTCCAGAGAATATACATTGGTTCTGGAAACCCTGCGGAACCGGAAGAGCCTCACTTTCTCTTTCATCCCCTGCTGTGCAAATCTTTTTCTTGCCTCAAACGTATTGTAGGAAATTTTTTTGATCTTTAAATCCTGTCTCACCAATTCCCGCATTTTATTCTGGATTTTTCTCGCCAGATCGTCGTCCACTTTTAGATCATCGAGAGAAAATTCACAGAAGGTACTGTTGCCGATGGAGTAATTCATTGTGATGCGGTTTGTGCACCCTTCTCCCAGCACTTCCTCACAGGCCTTTAAAAATACGAAATTTACCGTCCTCTTATAAGTCATATATCCGGTCTGCTCCTCATTCGTCACAAACCGGATATCACAGTCTTCATCAATCGTATGGTGAAGCTCTCTAAGCTTCTCTCCCGTATAAGCAAGCAAAATAACTGGGGCGCCCGGTCTCTGAAATCTTTTCGCAAGTTCCTCCAGAGCCGTGCCCTCTTTTACACTGATCTTTGTTCCTTCTACTGTTACATTCAGCATATTCAGCCATCAACTCCTCTCTGCTCTATTTTACGTCAAACGGACATTTTGTATGACTCAGGATGATCTCACACACCGGTACATTTTTTTCGAGAAATTGTCCCATAAAATCTACAAAAATCTTTTCCAGACCGTGATGGCCTGCGTCGATGACTGTAAGGCCCAGTTCCATGGCATCCAGCCCTTCATGATGTCCGATATCCCCGGTTAAAAACAAATCTGCTCCTGTTCCGGCCGCCTGCTGTTCCATATGTCTTCCGGACCCTGGAACAGCCGCAATCTTTTGGATTATTTTTCTTTTATTTCCAAACAGCAGAACATGTTCTATACCGAACGTATTTTTTACCACTTCCGCAAAATCCCCTGCTGACATGGGGCGCTCAAGTTCTGATACTGTTCCGATGCCCTTCAAAATACCGTCTTCTGTACATGTCATTTCTACCGGAGCCAGACTCTTGAGTCCCATCGCCTCACAGACGATCCTCCCCATATGCACCACATCGAAATTCGTGTGCATGGCAAAACAATTCACACCGTTTTCTATCAGCTTCAGAAGTTTTTCCGGTGTGCCCGGCTCATCGGTAATGCTCTTTTGGGGAGAAAAAATAACAGGGTGGTGAGTCAGCAGAAAGTCCACCTTTTGTCTGACTGCTTCTTCCACCACCCCTTTATCCGCGTCCAATGCGACCATGATTTTATGGATCTCTCTGTCTCTTCTCCCTGTAAGAAGTCCCACGTTATCCCACTCCATGGCATAACGCGCCGGCACATAATCTTCCAATATCTTCATCAGTTCACTGCATTTCATAGTTTTTCAGTGCCTCCTTTATCTCTCTGAGAATACAGGACAGTTCTCCTGCCCTGCGCCTTAGATGTTCTGAATCCTTTCCCTCAAAAGAGTCAAGGATCTTCTGTTTGTCATTCAGCTCTTTCGTCAGGTACTCCTTCATCAGGGGATCTTTTAATCCTGTAAGATAAGTGCCGTAAGAATACTGCCAGGACTCGCCGTAAGATTGCCGGCCCCTGACAGCTTTTATGACAATATAATATTTCCCGTCTTCCTTTATCAATGCTTCTTTTTCGATGGCAAACCCATGGCTGTGCAGGAATCTCCTGACTTTCTCCCAGTGGGACTGGGGGGAAAGAACCAGTTCTGAAAGCCTGAAAAGCCTGTCCTCTCCCCTCATTAAGATCTGTTCCATCAGGTCTCCGCCCATTCCGGCAATCACTGCACTGTCTGCATCCATCGGGAGTTTCTCCATACCGTCCGATAGGATGCACCGGATCTTTCCGTTCAGTCCTTCTTTCCTTATGTTCTCCGAGGCCCTTTCAAGCGGTCCCCGATTGACATCCATGGCATATGCTTTGTCCGTCATCCCTTCGGAGGTCAGATAAATGGGTATGTATCCATGATCTGTCCCTATATCGGCGACACACATCCCTTCGGACACAAAAGAAGCAATTATTTTTAACCTTGATGACAATTCCATATTTCACCCGATCAGTCTAAATAGTCTTTTAATTTTCTGCTGCGGCTCGGATGTCTCAGCTTTCTCAGAGCCTTGGCCTCGATCTGGCGGATTCTTTCCCTGGTGACGTTGAACTCTTTTCCTACCTCTTCCAGCGTCCTTGCACGGCTGTCATCCAGTCCGAAGCGCAGTCTTAACACCTTCTGCTCTCTCTCCGTCAAAGTTCCGAGCACTTCGCTCAGCTGTTCTTTCAGCAGTGTAAATGCCGCCGCATCCGCCGGCACCGGAACATTGTCATCCTGAATAAAGTCTCCGAGGTGGCTGTCTTCTTCCTCTCCGATCGGTGTCTCTAAAGATACCGGTTCCTGGGAAATCTTTAAAATCTCCCTCACACGGTCCACTGGAATATCCATCTCCTCGGCGATCTCTTCCGGAAGCGGCTCTCTGCCGAGTTCCTGAAGGAGCTGCCTGGACACACGGATCAGCTTGTTGATGGTCTCCACCATATGGACAGGGATACGGATCGTTCTTGCCTGGTCGGCAATGGCTCTGGTGATAGCCTGGCGGATCCACCATGTGGCATACGTACTGAACTTATATCCCTTCCTGTAATCGAATTTTTCTACTGCCTTGATAAGACCCAGATTTCCCTCCTGGATCAGATCCAAAAACAGCATCCCACGTCCCACATAGCGCTTCGCAATGCTGACTACGAGACGCAGGTTGGCTTCCGCAAGCTTTTTCTTGGCTTCCTCATCACCTTCCTCCATCCTCTGGGCCAGACGGATCTCCTCATCCGCGCTCAGCAGAGGTACCTTTCCGATTTCCTTTAAATACATGCGCACCGGGTCCTCGATGCTGACTCCGTCCGGGATCGTCAGGTCCGCTTCTTCCTCGATCTCTTCCTTGATCTCCAGATCTTCGTCGTCCTCTCCCTCGGGGATCGTGAGCACATCGACTCCGTTTTGTTCCAGGTAATCAAAAATTGCCTCCATCATATCCGATGTCAGCTTAAAATCTTTAAAATATGTCTCAATCTGGGCATACTCCAGAAAATTTTTATTTTTCTTCCCCAGTTCTACTAAACCTGCCAGCTTCTCGCTGAATTGTAACATTGTTTCGTCCATTGATTTCCTTCCTCTCATACCTATTTTAACCAACCTAAATCGAAATATGCAGCTTTGCCAGTCTGCCTTTTTCCTGGATCAGCTCCTGCCATTTCATAATGTCGTTGGATTCATTCATCTTGTGTTCAATGCTGTCTTCCTTTACCTTCCGGACAATGTCGGTCAGCGCCTTGTCATTGTCCTCGGGCAGAGGCTTTAATTTCAGCGTCGTATTGAACAGCTCCGCAATTTTCTTCTGGTCTTCCATATCCGTATACTGATTCAGTATCTTAGCCGGCATCACTTTGCCGTCCCTCTCGTATTCTTCAAAGAGCAGCATAGCAGCGCCGTGATAGATCGGCTCAATAAAATCATCCGGTCCGATGATCCCGGCAAGCTTCTGAAAAAGTACCGGCTC
>NZ_FR889207.1:50418-63696 GCF_000432215.1 Anaerostipes sp. CAG:276 | reverse complement strand
CCAGCCAGGTGAGCAGCAGCTTCTGAGGCTCCTGCCTTTTTTCTTCTTTTTTTACTTCCGCCGGTCTCCGCTCCTGTTCCTTTGGTTTCTCCTGTACATATCCGCTGGTGCCGTAATACTCCACCAGATCTTTCAGTTCCTTCACACCCATAAAATATTCCCTGGACACGGCTTCGCAGTAGTTGTTCCTCTCCAGAGGTTCCCTTATACCAGACAAAAGTTTTGCCGCCTCATGCTGGAACTTAGTTTTTTCCTCCGGATCATCCTGATTGTACTTTCCCGCTGCCACCGATATCTGGAACATGAAACTGCTCCTGGCTTTCTGTATGCGGTTTTTCAGTTCTTCGCTTCCCAGTTCCTTTATAAATTCATCAGGGTCTTTGTACGGAGTGAGATCGAGAACCCTGACCGTGAGGCCTGCCCCTTTGAGAATGGGTATCGCCCTTAAAATCGCCCTCTGACCGGCCTCATCGCTGTCAAAAGAAAGGATCACTTCGTTCGTATAACGTTTGAGAAGCATCCCGTGCCCCTCGGTAAACGCCGTTCCCAAAGCCGCCACCGCATTTGTGAATCCGGCCTGATGCATGGAAATGACGTCCATATATCCTTCGCATAAAATGATAAACTTCTCTCTGGAACTCCGGGCAAAATTCAGTCCGTAAAGATTCCTGCTCTTGTCAAACAGTTTCGTCTCCCTGGAATTTAAATACTTAGGGCTTCCGTCTCCCATGACCCGTCCCCCGAATCCTATGACACGGCTGTTGACATCCTGAATCGGAAACATGACCCTGTTCCAGAATTTGTCACTGCCTCCTCTGGCCTCGTCAATAGTGACCAGTGCAGAATCCTTCAGTTCTTCGTCGGAAAAGCCCTTGCTCTTTAAAAACCGGTAGAGGTCATCCTGATAAATATCTGCGTATCCAAGGCCGAACTTTTTGATTGTCTCCCCGGTAATCCCGCGTTTTGTAAGATAGGCAAGTCCTTTTTCCCCTCTTTTGCTGTGAAGGAGGATATAAAAATAATTGGCTGCCATCTTATTCATCTCTTTTAATTGTACCTTGGCGTCTGCCTGCTGCTTTGCTTCTGCGCTGAGTTCCTGTTCCGGAAGTTCCATCCCGGCCCGCTCCGCCAGATACCGCACGGCTTCCGGAAATGTAAAGTTCTCATATTCCATAATAAAAGTAAAGACATTGCCGCCGGCCCCGCATCCGAAACAGTAATACATCTGCTTGTCCCTGCTGACAGAAAACGACGGTGATTTTTCATTATGGAAAGGACAGAGTCCGAAATAAGAACTTCCTTTCCGCTTGAGCGGTACATAGGAAGAGATCAAATCCACGATGTCATTGCGGCTTCTGACCTCTTCAATAATGTCATCTCCGTATAACAACAGCCTGTCCTCCTATCTGTGTGATAAATGTCCTCTATATATATTATTCTACATAAACTGATTCATTCCTTTTTATTTTTCTCACTTTTCCAGCCAGAACTTCGGAATGAAGATTTCTTTGTATGTCTCGATAGCAAAATGGTCCGTCATTCCCGCAATATAGTCACAGGCAGCCTGTTCTTTGGACTCTGTGACACCAATCCTTTCTCTGGAGTAAGCAGGAAGAAGGTCGGTATGGTGAAGATAATATTCAAACAGCGGCTCAATGATATGGTGCACCTTTCGTTCTTCTTTTTTCGTTTGAGGGTTGAAATATACATGATCAAACATGAATCTTCTGAGACCGAACATCGCAGTGTGGATTTCATCAGACATTAAAATATCGTCCCGGTCCTCGCTGTGCTTTACAATGTCATGAATGATTGTATTGATCCGCTCCCGCACCGTATTACCAAGCACGTCTGTGTACTCTGCCGGAAGATCCGATTCTTTCATGACTCCTGCCCGTATAGAATCATCTATATCATGGTTGATGTAGGCGATCTTGTCAGCCAGGCGCACAATCTTTCCTTCCAGGGTAGACGAAATGCTGTGAGTAGAGTGGTTTTTCATCCCCTCCCGGACTTCCCAGGTAAGATTCAGCCCATTTCCGTTCTTCTCCAAAAACTCCACAACCCTGACGCTCTGCAGATTATGGCGGAATCCTTCGGGATTTAATTCGTTCAGCGTTCTCTCCCCCGCATGGCCGAACGGCGTATGTCCCAGGTCATGTCCCAGGGCAATGGCTTCCGTCAGCAGTTCATTTAAGTTCAGGGCCCTGGCTATGGTCCTGGCATTCTGCGCCACCTCCAGTGTATGCGTAAGTCTCGTCCGGTAGTGGTCTCCTTTTGGAGACAAAAACACCTGTGTTTTGTCCTTTAAACGCCGAAAAGCCTTGCAGTGGACGATCCGGTCCCTGTCTCTCTGGAAACAGGTCCGAAGTTCGCACTCCACTTCAGGCTTTTCTCTCCCTTTTGTCCGGCTGCTCTGTGTCGCATATGGACTCAGCAGCTTAAGCTCTGTCTGTTCCTGCTTTTCTCTGATGTTCATTGCCCCACCTCTTCCTGCATATGGGCGGCCGGAACATCCGGCCTATTTCCGGGTAATGTCTGTCTCAACGACAGAGATCGCATCAAGGGACATCTTCATGATCTCCTTTACTTCCTCTTCCGTCATCTTGAGATGATCCGCAAGTTCTCCTGCAGTTGCCTCTCTTCCAAGGTCTTCTGCCAGAAATCGGGCTGCCTCGTCCAGGCGGTTGGCCTTTCTTGCCATCTGTTCTCCCACCGAGTCCGTATTCATCTGCTCGGAAACGGCTTTCTTCATTGCCGACTCCGCTGCTTCCCGTAAAAACTTTTCAGCCTCCTTTGGCTCTCTGTCTCCAAGTTCAAATACAGCCTCTATAAGGCCCATATTACCCTCCTGGATCAGATCTCCAAGCAAAACACCGTGCCCTGTGTAGTTCCTGGCATCCAGTGCCACGTCGGCAAGCATACTCTCAATCAGTTCATTTTGGACGTCTTCCCCGTCTGCCAGCCTTACAATCAATTCCCGTACTTTTTTGGGATCGGAGCCTCCCAGCTCTTCGAGCTCCTCCTCATAAAACCGGATCACTCCCGGATCTGTCTCTTCTTTCTGTAATTCCTTTTTCGGGCTTTTTTCATACCCCTCCACCTGCACCCCGGCTTCCACAAAGTAGTCGCAGAGCATGGTCTCGATCTCATCCGTGATGTCCATTCCTCCGAAATATGATAAAATATCTTCCTTCCGGATCTTATCGCCCCCGGCCTTTGCGACCTCTAAAAGCTCCTGCATCCCTTTTAAAAACAACTCTTTCTCCATGTAATTCTCCTATTTAAAAAACATAAAATATCCGATGACCAGAATACCAAGTATGATCCTGTACACCCCAAACGCCTTAAAATCATGCCGTTTTACATATCCCATCAAAAACTTAATCGAAACAATGGATACAAGGAACGAAACGATCATTCCTATGGCCAGCACCACAAGCTCTGTTCCGGTAAAGGAAAGCCCGAATTTTAAGATCTTTAAAAGGCTGGCTCCGAACATGACCGGAATTCCAAGAAAAAATGAAAACTCTGCCGCCACGGTCCTGGAACATCCGATCAGAATACCTCCCACAATGGTAGCTCCGGAACGGGATGTGCCCGGAATCAGAGACAATACCTGAAACACTCCAATGATAAAGGCCATCCGGTATGTAAGCCCCGAGAGAGAATCCATGCCTCTTCTCCTGCTTCTCTCGTTATGATTTTCAATGACGATAAATAAGACACCATAGATGATCAGCGTTGCCGCAACAACCACCGGGTTAAAAAATCTGTCATGAATAGCATCGTCAAACAGTATGCCGATGACTGCCGCCGGAAGGACCGCAAAGATCACTTTATACCAGAGTACCATGGTCTCATGTTTCTGCTTCCGGTTCTTTTTTGGAGAGAGCGGATTCAGCTTGTGAAAATAGAGCACGACCACCGCCATGATGGCGCCCAGCTGGATCACCACGTCAAACATCTCTTTAAATGCCGCCGAGACGTTTAAGTTTATGAACTCATCCACTAAGATCAGGTGTCCGGTGCTGCTGATTGGGAGCCATTCCGTGATGCCCTCCACAATTCCTAAAATGATTGTTTTTAAGATTAATATAAGATCCATGTCTGTTCCTTTCAAGATGATATTTGAAAAGGGTGACTAGAAAAAATCCTATTCACCCTTCGTGCTTTCTCTATTCTTCGTCTTCTCCATCCTGAAGAATCTTTACTTTATTGCTCCGTATCTCCTCGACTGCCGTGGAAAGAGGCTTCTGTTCGTCTGCATCTTCCGTAAGCGGCATATCTCCTCCGATCAGCTGTCTGGCTCTCTTGGCACTGGCAATGACAAGTGAGTAGCGGCTGGTGATGATATTCTTGTCTTCGTCATCTCCATTGATGACCTGCATTAATTCTGAATATGATGGGTGTAGCATAAATATGATTCCTCCTATAAGGTTTTTAATCCTTCCATTGTTTCTTTTACCAGATCCATGTTGTGTCTGCGCTCACAGGACTGTGCGGTGACCACCGCATGCACCTGGCCGACGCACACTTCCAGATCGTCATTGACGATAATATAATCATACTGGCACATGTCCTCGGACTCTTCCACCGCCCTTGAAAGCCGCTTTGCTATGACTTCCTCAGACTCCGTTCCCCTTCCGATCAGGCGGTTTTTGATCTCCCCGGCACTGGGAGCCGTGATGAAGATCAAAAGAGCATCCTCGTACTGTTCCCTGATGGCAAACGCCCCCTGTACTTCAATCTCCAGTATGACATTATGCCCCGCGTTGAGCTCATCTTCCACGAACTTCCGCGGCGTGCCGTAAAAATTTTCTACATATCTAGCATATTCTATAAATCCGTTGTAGTCAATCAGGTTTCGAAACTCTTCTTCCGTCTTGAAAAAATAGTCTCTTCCGTCCACTTCCCCTTCCCGGGGCTGCCTGGTCGTCGCGGAGACCGACAGACTGTATCCGTACTTCTCCACCAGGCGCTTTGCCACTGTGCCTTTTCCAACGCCGGAAAATCCGGATAAGATGACCAACGCACCTTTTTTCATCGTTTTATCCTCCCTACTCGATATTCTGAACCTGTTCCCTGACCTTTTCCACATTGGTCTTCAGCTCGATGGCGTGGTTGGAAAGCTCCACGTCACTGGACTTGGACAAGATCGTGTTGGCCTCCCGGTTCATTTCCTGGGCAAGGAAATCCAGTTTTCTTCCGACGCTTTCTTTCTCATAGAGCTCTTCCTGCATGGCCTTGATATGGCTCTTAAAGCGGACGATCTCTTCATCCACGGATATTTTGTCTGCATATAAGGTGACCTCTGCCGCAATCCTGTTTTCATCGATCCCAGCATTTTCTAAAAATTCTTTTACTTTATCTTCCAGTTTCGTACGGTATTCCTGAATAATAGACGGAGAACGCTCGGCGATAAACTCAATATCGTCTTCCATCCGGGCGAGCTTTCCTTCCATATCCTCCAAAAGTCTTTTCCCTTCCACTGTCCTGGATTCCACAAATTTTTTGCCGGCTTCCTTAACCGCTGTTTCGATCAGGCTCCACCACCGGCTCTCGTCAAAAGTCTCTTCTGTGAGAGAGAGCACCTCTGGAAACTGAGCCAGGCGTTCTGCCGTGGCCGACACCGGAATTCCAAACTCTTCTTCCATCTGATGAAAGGCATCCATATACTCTTTTGCCACCGCGCGGTTATAGTGGAGACCTACGCTGGTCTCGGACAAGTCTTCATATGATATGGACAGATCGATCTTTCCCCTGTTCGCATACTGTTTAAACAGGTTCCGGACATCCGCCTCAAACATAGTAAATTTTTTCGGTATCTTTAATGAGATATCACAGTATCTGTGATTGACTGATTTCACCTCAACGGTGATCGTCTGATTGTTGTCATTGGATACGACGCTGCGCCCAAATCCTGTCATACTTCTAATCATTGGTCTATCTTCTTTCTGTGTATTCACTTGCCGGACGTAACGGCTGTTTCAATGTTTTATTATACGAAAAACAGCAGGCTAAGTCAACGCCTCCCGGCCAATAGTTTATTCAGGCACTCTAAATAATGCAGGATCATACCTTTTTTCATAGGAACAAAGAATCCTGCATCCAGTTCCTCAAATTTAAAATGCTTGGGACCGCCGTTTAACTGCCTGTTCCAGTATTTCATTGTCTCCTCAAAAGACATGAAGTAACAGGCCTGCCTGTGGGTAAAATAGATCAGCAGAAAGCTTATGCCACCCTGTTTTTCAAACCTCTCCATAAATTCTATTTGGTGTTCATGGATATTATGTAAGGGAAATACGTCGTTTCCGCACTCTTTGGCGTCAAAACAAACAGGATATCCCTGGACAGCCCCCATATAGTCCACCGTACTTTTCTGGTCAAAATATGCTAAAGTGATCTGCCGGGTGGTCTTGTCAAACCGGACCGGCTTTATGGATGTGGGGATCTTCTGGATCAGAGCCAGCCCCTGTTCCTTATACTTTTCATTTGTGTGGTTGACCAGTTCTTCAAGGACCGATCCCCTCAATCCTTTTAAATTCCAGGTTCCCATACGACTCTCCCAAACAATTCATTTGCTGTCCTTAAAAATGTTTCCGGAGGCTCTGCGGCAACGGTCCTGCCGGACAGCTCCCCGCACCTTTTCATCCCTTCGGGAAACTCGAGGCAGCCGCAGTGCAGCAGCTGGTGCTTTACTCCGAACTTCTGCTTCATCTGCAGATTGACACCCCTGTCTCCGTACTTGGTATCCCCTGCCAGAGGAAATCCCATCCCGGCTAAATGGGCCCGGATCTGATGGGTCTTTCCGGTGATCAGTTCCACCCTCAGGAGCGTAAAGCCGTGCCCGGCTGCCATCGGCTCATAGGCTGTCTCAATCCGGCTTCCTCCGCTGATCTTTCGCTCCGAAAAAGAAACTTTGTTTTCTCTGTGGTCTTTACATATATAACCGGAAATTCTTGTTTTTTTGTTCACCATGCCCTTCACAATACAGTAGTAATATTTTCTCACAGAGCGGTCTCTCAGCACTTCCGCCATCGTCTGAAGCCCCTCCAGAGAGATCCCCGCGATCAGCAGACCCGTCGTATTCCTGTCTAAACGGTTGCAGACAGACGGACGGACCAATTCCAGGTCAGACTCTTTTAAAATGCCGTGTTCCAGGCAATAGGGAACGATCAGCTCATTCACCGATATATCCGACGGCTTTGCTTTCTGTGACAGCATCCCGTAAGGCTTATTGATGATGAGCACATTGGAATCCTGATAAATCACAGAAAGATCTGCCTTCCTCCTCTCCGCCCTCGGTTCTTCCCGGAAAGAAGCAATGGTCGCATCCGCCATATAAACACACACCACATCGCCGGATTTCAGCTTTTCACTTCCCGATGCCTTTTTTCCGTTCAGTTTAATATTCTTTTTACGGAGCATCTTATAGAGAAAGCTTTTCGGAGCCTTATTCAGATATTTTGCCAGCAGTTTGTCCAGCCGCTGTTCTTCTTCCCGGTCTGAGATTCTGATTTCTTTCATTCGGGTTCCCTTCTAGCCTATCAGTCTGACGATCAGACCGCTCGGCAGCAGCTTGCACAAAACTCTCACCGCCTTCATGGAAAGCCCGTAGACAGAGACCGCCCGGCCTCTCTTTACATCCCTCAGAGCCTTCTTTACCACTTTTTCAGGCTTTGCCATCGCAAGCTTTTTATATAGTTTCATTTCTTTTTTTTGATAGGCCGTATCAAAGAACTCGGTCTTTACCGGTCCCGGACAGACGGCCGTCACAATAATTCCTCTCTTTTTCAGCTCCTGTCTCAATGCCAGGCTCAGATTCAGTACATAGGACTTTGTCGCCGCATAGACTGCAAATCCCGGCTGAGGTACAAATGCCGCAGAAGATGCCACTTGTACGATACGTGCCTTTCTTGGCATATACGGCAGCACGGCTCTGGTGATCCTCGTGAGAGCGAGACAGTTCACTTTCACCATCTGATCCAGCATCTCTTCCTCCTGCCGGTCAAACTTCCCGGCCAGTCCGAGCCCGGAACAGTTCACCAGCACATAAACTTTCGGCTTTTCTTTTGCCAGGATATTTCTGATCCGTTCGGCGCTGTCCTTTTTCGCAAGATCCAGAGGAATCGGCCGGATCACGATGTTGGAAACCAGCACCCCAAGTTCAAATAAGCGGTCTGCCCTTCGCGCCACCACCCAGATCTCATCTAAAAATCCATGACTCTTTGCCGTCTGAATGACAAACTGCCTTCCCAGCCCTGAGGAAGCACCTGTAATAATCGCTACTTTCTTCATGTTATCACCTCTCGTATCGCTTAAACTGATTGATAGGTTCCGTTTATGATATCAAAGTAAGTGTCAATGTAATAGTCCGCCAATTCCTTCTTCTTTTCCGTCACCGCCTGGGAGTAGGAATCCCGGACGGCACAGGTCGTCATATTCGCGCTGTTTCCGGCCATGATGCCGTATGGAATATCTTCAAACACTAAAATATGTTCCGGAGAAACAGAGAGCTCCTCCGCGGTCTTCAGATACACATCCGGCGCCGGTTTCCCTTTCGGCACTTCATTGGAGGTACAGATATACTGAAAATATTCCCCGATCCCATGGGCATCGAGACATGCATTTGTCAGTTCCCTGGAATTGCTTGTAGCGATTCCAAGCGGAAGCTTTTTCTCCTTCAGGATATCCAGAAACTCCTTTGCCCCCTCCTTGAGAGGGATCTCATTCATATACATCTCACAGGCCATACGGTTCCATGTGTCCTTGATCTCCTGTACGGAGAGCGGCAGCGGAAAATTGTTTTTAAAATACTCCGCCGTCTCATTAAAACTGAAGCCTTCCAGGAAATCGTTCAGCCCATCCGGTACCTGCAGGCCATACTGTCCCAAAAACCGTTCGTCGATCTCCCGCCAGATCCACATGGAATCCACAAGGGTTCCGTCCAGGTCAAAAATAACTGCTCGTTTATCTTTTAGCATTAGTTCTCCTTTAAACATTTGATTTCTTCTTCCGTAAGCTCTCTGACCTGTCCCGGGAGAAGTTCCGGGTCCAGAACAAGGCTTCCCATGGAAAGTCTTTTCAGTTCTAAAACTTTGCTGCCTACCGCCTCAAACATCCGTTTGATCTGATGGAATCTCCCCTCTGTGATAAACACCTCTGCCTGCGATACTTCTCCTGAAGTCAGTATGACAAGTTTCGCCGGCTTCAAAGGCTTGTCATCTCCGATATCCATGCCTGACTCAAAAATCTCCTGCTGCTCTCTGCCAATTTCCCCTGTTACAGTGACAGAGTAGCATTTCGTGACATGATGCTTCGGAGACAGCAGACGGTGAGCCAGTTCTCCGTCATTTGTGATGAGCAGCAGGCCTTCGGTGTCCTTGTCCAGCCTGCCTGCCGGGAACAGCCCCTTCCTGTGTCTTCCAGTGAGCAGATCCATGACCGTTTTATCTCTTCCATCTTTTGTTGCCGTCACCACGCCCTTTGGCTTGTTCATCATCAGATACTCATATTTCCGGAAGTTCAGTCTCTGCCCGTCCGCTGTAATCTCATCTTCTTCCGGGTTTACTTTATATTCCGGTTTCTTAATGATCTCGTCTCCTGCCAGGACTCTGCCCTGGCGGATCATTTTCCTGGCCTCGCTCCTGGTGCATCCCAGGACATCGCATAAAAACTTGTCCAAACGCAGTGTCTTCATCACATCCATCTCCATGACGGCGCATATTTATTTTTCATCCGTCCCTTTGAAAGTTTCCCCCATCCGAGAGGGTATCCGCAGACAGTGATCAGATACACACCGTCTTCTTTTTCGTCTGCAAGTATCGTTTCACATTTCAGATATTTCATGAGCCTGTCATCTGAAAGGCTTAGATCCAGGGTTCTCACATATCCGCTGCCGGAAAGCGCCATAGCCAGAACCTGGCTTGGCTCAAACCGTTTCTTCTTCATCTCTCCCAAAAGCAGTCCGTGTCTTAAAACCCGGAGCCTGCCAAGGTCAGGCAGTTCTTTCGGCATAAGGATCAGTCTCCCCTTATGTTCTTTGATCCTGTCTCTGTCAAGGTCCATCCTGCACCCGGACAAAAAGGCTTCCGCCTCCTCAGAGATCACCGCACGGGCATTTCCTGACTCCTTCCTGTCCGAAGCCGGAGAGCCGTCCTTTTTCAAAAGAGCCAGAAAGTGGCCTTCTCCTTTGATTCTGTGGGGCCAAAGCCTGATGCATTTCTTTACATCCTGAAGCCCTGACACCGTCCATTCGGCGTGTCCTCTGTCAAACCCTTCACAGTCCGGCAGATCGGCCAGGGACAGCCCGGGCTCCTGTTCCAGCAGGTACTCAATCAGCTGCTCGTCCTCTTCCGGAGAGAAGGTACAGGTAGAATATAAAAGATATCCTCCGGGCTTGAGCATCTTTACCGCGTCAAGGATGATTTCCCTCTGGATTTTTACATAAGGTTCAATGCCGTATTCGGCCCAGTTTTTAATCTCGCTGCTGCCTTTGCGGAACATTCCTTCCCCCGAACAGGGCGCGTCCACAAGCACTTTATCGAAATACTCATAAAAGACCGGAACAAGATTTTTAGGTTCCTCGCTTACGATCACGCTGTTGCTGATGCCGAACATCTCTAAATTTTTCAAGAGGGCTTTTGTCCTTGTAATGCTGATGTCATTGGACACCAGAATTCCCTCTCCCCGAAGCTTTGCCCCGAGTTCTGTGGACTTGCCTCCGGGCGCCGCACAGAGATCCAGTACCTTGTCCCCGGGCTCTACCGGAAGAAATGCCGCGGGTGCCATGGCGCTCGGTTCCTGAATATAGTACAGACCCGCATGATAAAAGGGATGCTTCGCAGGCTGCTCTTTTGGTCCGACAAAAAACCCGTTTTTCGTCCACGGCACCGGCTCGGTCTCAAATGGTGCGATCTTTTGAAATTCTTCCACCGATATCTTTGATGTATTGACCCGGATGCCATTCTGCTTCGGCCGCTTTAAACATGCCTCATAATCGCTGTATTCTTCTCCCAGAAGGGATTTCATCTTCTCAACGAATAATTGTGGTAATTCCATAACTTCTCCTATGACAGGCTCTGTGCGCGGTAGCCTTCCGCAATGATGTCCAGCTGCTTATTGAAATGGATCAGCTGCTCCATATCTCCTGTCTCATATATTTTGTAAAACTCATCCTGTATCTTGATGACTTCCTGTTTGTTGGCAACTTTATATAAATTCTGCATCGTTGACAAGATCTCAGAAACGATATTTGCCTTCTTCCTGAAAGAATTCTGTGCATCCATGATCTCATCTCTGACAATGGACATCTCCTTGTCAAGGACCACGATGGCATCCGCCGCATTCATGAGCTTTTCCGTGATATGCTCTGGGATATTTTCCTTATATTTGTACTGAAGGGAGTGCTCCACTGTTGCCCAGAAATTCATGGCCAGTGTGCGGATCTGTATCTCCGCCTGGATTCGTTTTTTTCCGTAGATCGTATCCACATCGTAATAGATGATGACATGAAAACTCCGGTATCCGCTGTCCTTTGCTTTTGTTATATAATCTTTTTTTGTCTTGATCTCCATGTCAGACCGCTGTTCAATAATCTCCACAACACGGTCGATATCTTCCACAAACTGACAAATGACTCTGATGCCCGCAATATCCTCCAGATCGGTCTCGATTTCATTGATATTGATCTTTTTCCTCTGCATCTTGTCAAGAATGCTGGAAATACTCTTGACTCTCCCATCCACCTGTTCGATCGGTGAATAGCGGCCTGCGGTCCTGTACTCGTTCATGATGTGTACGAACTTCAGCTTTAATTCTTCCACAGCTAAGTCGTAAGGGCAAAGGATCTCTCTCCACATCTGTAATTCCATTGCCAACACCTCCTTTAATCTATATTCTTATATTATAGCATACTTTAACATTTGAAGCACGTTCATCCTCACGCATCTGTGCTCAATCGGCGGAGCGTTTTTATTCCACAGGGAAGTCCTGAAACTTTCCTGTGAAATAAACAAAAAAAGCAGGAAAGCCCTACTTTTTTCTCAGGTGACACCGGAATCGTCTCCGGCCGTTTCTTACCATTCTAAATAAATCGTTCCCCAGGTCAGACCTCCTCCAAATCCGCACATGACAATCTTATCTCCTCTCTCAAGCAAACCCTTTTTATTGATCTCGTCCAATAAGATCGGGACACTTGCAGAAGAAGTATTGCTGCACCGGTCCAGGTTCATCGGAAACTTTTCTATGTCAAGCTTCAGACGTTTTGCAGCCGAATCGATGATCCGTTTGTTGGCCTGATGCAGGACGTAATATTTGATCTCATCTTTTGAAACTCCTGCTTTCTCCAATACATTTTCAATCGTCCTGGGAACCGTCTTTACCGCAAACCGGTAAACTTCCTGTCCGTCCATAAAGACTTGTTCCAAAGGCTCATGGTTCTCTACCAATAAGTTATTTAATTTTCTCTCCCCGCAGGTCAGCGCTTCCCCGAGTTCCCCGTTAGATCCGTAATCGATAAATACTTCTCTGGAATCATCCGCTTCCACCACTGCACACCCTGCCCCGTCTCCGAACAAGACACAGGAACTGCGGTCGCTCCAATCCACGACCTTTGATAAGGTTTCCACACCGATGACGAGCATCTTTTTTGCCAATGCTGCTTTTGCATAGGCTACCGCAGTGGTCAGAGCATAGACAAACCCGGAACACGCCGCATTTAAGTCCATACAGACCGCATTCCTTGCTCCGATGGCTTTTTGAACGTCACAGGCCCCGTTGGGAGTGGCCCGGTCACCGGACAATGTCGCTAAAAAGATACAGTCCAGCTCCTCCGGAGCGACTCCGCTTTCCTTCAGGGCTTCTTTTGCAGCTTTCACTGCCATGCCGGATGTTGTATCGTCCACAGAAATATGACGTGCCCGGATACCGGTTCTGCTGGCAATCCACTCATCGCTGGTATCCATCACTTTTGCTAAATCATCATTTGTAACAATCGTCTCCGGAAGATAACTTCCTGTACCTAATATTCTAATCGACATCTTATCATTTATCCTGCGCTTTCCTAATATTTTGTTTACCAAAGTATATTCTTTTTTTCGTAATTTGTCAATGCCACCCAGCTATTGTCAGATGATGATGCAGACCAGTCCGCCGTTGCTCTCATTGACGATCTTTTCCATAGTATCCTGCAGTTTCTGCTGGCTTTCTTCTGTCATCTTCTGCGCTTTTGACTGCATGCCTTCTCCGACAAGCTGCTCCAGTGTTTTTCCAAAA
>NZ_FR889207.1:32715-50353 GCF_000432215.1 Anaerostipes sp. CAG:276 | reverse complement strand
CCCTTGTCAAAGTACTCCATCAGATCCTTGGCCTGATACTCTTCTCCGACGATCGGTGCGATCTCCGTGGAAATATTGGCCCGTATCATATGAATGGACGGAGCACTGGCCTTGATCTTCACCCCGTATTTGTTCCCATGCTTCACGATCTTAGGTTCTTCCAGGACAATATCTCCCTTTGTCGGGGTCACAACACCGTATCCCCTCTGTTTCACTGCGTTCAGGGCATCGGCCACTTCTTCGTATTCCTTTTTCTGTCTTGCAAGATCTCTCATGATCGAGATGAATTCGTATTCATTCTTGATCGGAAGTCCAATCGTATCACTTAAAAATTCATAATAATAGGAATCATCCATATCCACTGCGATACGGATCACTCCGGTATCCATAGCGACAGAATCCAGTTTCCACTGTTTTATGTATTGATTTTCGTAATCTTCCTCCTCATAGATGTCTTTCATGGTATCCTTCTCTATGAGCATCTTCCGGGCAGTCTCCATGATTTCCTGTTTGATCTTGTGATCGTGCGGAAGTACCTCCACCCATTTCGGTACAAAAAAGCCAATCGAAGAAATTGGGAATTCCATCAGTACACTCTTGAGTATATAATAAATATCATCCTTCTTAAGCTGTTCACAGTTCATCGGGAGCACTTTTGCCCCGTATTTTGCTTCCTTTTCTTTGGCAAGGTTCACAGTTTCTTCAGAATATGGACGGCTCGTATTTAAAAGTACCACAAATGGTTTATGTAATGCTTTGAGCTGTTTGATCGTCTCTTCCTCCGGCTCCTGATAATTGGCCGCCTCTATGTCGCCGAAGGAACCGTCTGTAGTCACTACGATCCCGATCGTGGAATGTTCCGTGATGACTTTTTTTGTCCCGATGCTGGCCGCTTTTGTAAATGGAATCTCATAATCAAACCACGGTGTCTTCACCAGCCGTTCTTCTTCTCCCTCAATATGGCCCACAGCTCCGTTTACCATGTAACCCACACAGTCGATGAGGCGGACTTTCATGCTGATGCCGTCA
Source organism: Anaerostipes sp. CAG:276 (assembly GCF_000432215.1). Taxonomy (NCBI): domain Bacteria; kingdom Bacillati; phylum Bacillota; class Clostridia; order Lachnospirales; family Lachnospiraceae; genus Anaerostipes; species Anaerostipes sp. CAG:276. The sequence continues at coordinate 49,324 of NZ_FR889207.1, read as the reverse complement.
TCCACGTTGATCTCCACCGCTTCATTCGGCACAAACTTGGGTTCCGTCGTCATGATGGTTTTTCCGCTGGATGACTGAGGCAGCTCGTCGTTGGCACGGCTTCTTTCGTTCTCATTTTCCATGTTCGGAAGAACCATCAGGTTCATAAACCGCTTGATAAACGTACTCTTTCCGGTCCTAACCGGACCTACCACGCCGATGTAGATCTCTCCGTCGGTCCTGGCCATAATATCCTTATATACATTAAAGTAATCCATAATATCCTCCTACGATAGACTGTTAAAGTATATGCAGTATTCTGCCAGGATATGACTGTAAGAAAGAAAAAAGGACTGCCCGGGCAATCCTTTTTCTCTTATATCACTGGTTGATTATGTATTCTGTTTTAAGAAAAGAACTTTTCCTTTACTTCTTTTACCGGCATATCCTGTCCGGTGAACAGTTTAAATGCAGCCACTCCCTGCCATAAGAGCATTCCGTCTCCCTGGACAGTCCTGCAGCCCGCTGCTTTAGCCTCTCTTAACAGCTTTGTCTCTTTCGGATTATAGACCACATCTGCAACAACCATATCTTTGCGGAACAGGCTCGTATCCCGGATCACGGAAGTGTCTTCTTTTGGTTTCATCCCAAGAAGAGTTCCGTTGATGAGAATATCGGTTTTTGATACCGCTTCTTTGACAGCAGCTTCGTCAGCCAGATCGATCAAAGTGATGTCACAGTCCGGAGTTTCTTCCCGGAGCTTTTTATGCATCTCTTCCGCCCGTCCGAAGAAATCATCCCTTGGGTTAATGACCGTGACGGAATTTGCGCCATCCAGAGCACACTGTACCAAAATCGCTGTCGCAGCACCTCCGGCCCCAAAGATCACAATATCTTTTTTCCCGATTGAAACCCCATGATCCTTAAGATTTGCCACAAATCCTTCACCGTCTGTGATATGTCCGTAAAGTTTTCCGTCTCTGTTTACCACAGTGTTTACCGCACCGATCAGCCTGGCTGCCGGAGACAATTCATCCATATATTTTGCTGCCTCTGTCTTGCACGGCATGGTCACATTGAGCCCCTGCATATTCAGTGTTCGCACTGCGCTGATGGCATCTTTTACCTGGTCTTCTTTGATATCAAAAGCCAGGTAAGCCGCGTCAATCCCGAGCGCCTGAAATCCATAATTGTGCATAGCCGGTGATCCTGAATGTCCCACCGGTGACCCGATCAGTCCCAATAATCTTGTTGTTCCTTTAATTCTGCTGTCCATAGTTCCTCCTAATCTCCTCCCGGAAACATGTGTGATGCTTTCGGTTTTTGTGTTCTGAATTTAAATGGATTCTGCGATGATCTCCCGGATCAAGTCTCTTTCATCCATATGATGTTTCACTCCTCTGATCTCCTGATAATCTTCATGTCCTTTGCCCGCCAGAATGACGATATCGCCCTTTCCTGCATGTTCCATGCAGTAGCGGATGGCTTCTTTCCTGTCAGGGATCGTGACATATTCTCCCGGTCCCTTATGGACTCCCACCAAAATATCATTGATAATGTCCATCGGTTCTTCATTTCTCGGATTGTCTGATGTCACCACCGTAAGATCCGCAAGTTTTGAAGATACCTCGCCCATCTCATACCGTCTGGCTTTGGCCCTGTTGCCTCCGCAGCCGAACAGACAGTAGATCTTTTTCGGATCATACTTCCGTATCGTCGTGAGCAGGCTTTCGAGACTCATGGCATTGTGGGCGTAATCAATCATCAGGGTGTATTCGCCCGGTGTTTTTATGATCTCTAAACGGCCTTTTACCTGAATCGTATTCAGTGCGTCCAGAACATCTTTCTTTTGAATTCCCATATGGCGGCACAATGAAATGGCTGCCAGCGAATTATAGACCGTAAAGTCTCCTGGAATGTCCACATGAACGTTATACTCTTCTTTTCCTTTTAAATCGTAAGAAACGCCAAGATAACCGGGTTCCTGGATACGCTCTATATGGTCGGCATACACATCGCTGCCCGGCTTCATGCCAAAGGTCTCTAAAGAACATGTATGCCCCTTGATGATTCTTTCTACATAGTCATCATCCCCGTTTACAATGCCCTGCCTGCACTGCTGAAACAAAAGAGACTTGCAGCGGATATAGTCATCCATATCCTTGTGTTCATTTTCTCCGATATGGTCTTCGGCCAGATTCGTAAAAATACCATAGTCAAAGGTAAAGCCGCTCACCCTGTGGAGCATCAGTCCCTGTGAAGAAACTTCCATGACGACATTTTTGCATCCCGCATCCGCCATCTTCCGGAAAGATTCCTGAATCACGTAAGATTCCGGCGTCGTATTGACCGAAGGGATTCTTTCATCCCCGATGACAGTCTCAATGGTTCCGATCAGCCCGGTCTTCTGCCCCGCGTGCTCAAGCACCGACTGGATCATGTAAGTGATCGTTGTCTTGCCTTTGGTTCCGGTTATCCCAATGGTCATCAGTTCCTCTGCCGGATATCCGAAGTAAGCTGCGGACATCTCTGCAAGCGCCTTTCTCGTGTCGTCAAAACGGATCACCGTTACGCCCTTCGGAGCTTCCACATCCTGTTGTACAACGATAACTTTGGCACCCTTTTCGATTACCTGCCCAATAAACTTATGTCCGTCAAAGGCTGCCCCGGAAATGCAGACAAAAACACTGTTCTCCTCCACTTTTCTTGAGTCATATACGAGAGTCGAAATCTCTGTATCTTCCGTGCCCTGTACGAGAGTGTATTCTGAGCGTTCTAATAATTTTGATAATTTCATAGATTCCTCCTAAGCCAAAACTTTTTAAAGGTCAATCTCCCCGTCAAATACTTTTGTGGCCGGTCCTTTCATGAAGATGGTATGTTTCTCTTCGTCATATTCAATCTGAAGATCTCCTCCCAGAAGGTGGACCAGGACTTTATTGCCGGTCTTCTGATTCAGATAGCTTGCATAGGCACTTGCACATGCACCGGTTCCGCAGGCTAGAGTCTCCCCTGCTCCGCGCTCCCAAACACGCATCCTGATCGTATGGTCGTCGACCACCTGGATAAATTCTGTGTTGACTCTGTCCGGAAACATCGGGTGATGTTCAAACATCGGCCCGAGCTTTTCAATATCAAGATCATCCACAGAGTCTACAAACACGACTCCATGGGGATTTCCCATAGATACACAGGTGATCCTGTACTCTCTGCCGTCTACGATGACAGGCTTGTCGATGACTTTTTTCTCCTCATCATAAATCACCGGTATTTTATCGGCCTCCAGCACAGGGGCCTCCATGTCTACATTGACCCATGTGACCTTTCCGTCTTCCACTGTAAGGTCCAGTTCTTTGATCCCGCCTTTGGTCTCGATGGTGATCGTTGTTTTGTCCGTTAATCCATAGTCGTATACATACTTTGCGATACAGCGGACTCCGTTTCCGCACATGGCTCCCTCTGTACCGTCACTGTTGTACATGGCCATCCGGAAATCCGCTTTGTCAGAAGGATGAATACAGATCATACCGTCTGACCCGATTCCAAAATGGCGGTCACTGACAAACTTTGCCGTCTCATTGGGATTTTCTATCGTTTCTTCAAAACAGTTCACGTATACATAATCATTGCCGCAGCCATGCATCTTTGTAAATTTCATGGAATCACTCCTCGTTTTCATAGTGTTTTTAATATTTTATTTATTCTACCATAATCAATATAGAAACACAAAGTGTTTTCTGCCGTTTCCCGGTTGTGTTTTACCGCTTTGTATTATAAAATAAAAGTAAAAAACAGGGAAAGGAGAGACTATGTATTCATTTTTGGAAATCAAGAACCAAATGTTTTCTGACTTTTATCTCCTTTTCTGCGGCATACAGGAGTGCACACCTCTTTATTCCTTCGGTCCTGCTGTCCGGAGCCACCACCTGCTTCACTACTGTGTCAGCGGAAAAGGATATTACTATGCCGGGGACAAACAGTACACCATTGAGCCGGGAGACGCTTTCTTGATCCTCCCGGATGAAGTAACCTTTTACCAGGCAGACGAACAAGATCCCTGGACCTATCTCTGGGTCGGTTTTTCCGGAAATCAAGTCAATGACTATCTTCAGCGCTGCGGTCTGGACAGTGAACATCTGATCTGTCACTGTGAGGAGAAAGAACTTCTTGTATCTTATATTGAAGATATCCTCAGACATAATACCTTAAGCTACAGCAATGAGATTTATATTCAGGGCATACTCTTTCTGATCTTTGCCTCCTTCAGCCGGTCCGCTGATATTAAATACAAGTCTGATTTTACAAGTGAAAACATACATATCAGCAAGGCCATTGAATTTATACAGAAAAATTACCAGAATGTCATTACCGTCAGGGACATTGCTGATTATGTTTCTTTAAACCGGAGTTATCTCTGCAGCATGTTCCAGGAAAACCTTCATATGTCACCCCAGCAGTTCCTCTTAAGATTCCGCGTTACCAAAGCCACAGAACTTCTTTCAGATACGGATCTTCCGGTTAAGAATATCTCATACTCCTGCGGTTATGCCAATCAGCTTGCCTTTTCCAAGGCATTTAAAAAAAATTACCGGTTTAAGTCCCACGGCCTACCGCAAAGAAAACCGGAATGTTCCGAATATTATACGGGCTTTCGACCCTCACAAAGCAGAAAACCAAAAGCATTCTGAATAGATAAAAAGGAAAGGCTCCATACTGTAAACAGCAGGAGTCTTTCCTTCATTAGGAACGTACGGAAGGCGCTCGCAATTCGTCCTCCGCAGTTAAGATATATAGGCGAGACTGGTAATCTCCGTTGGCTCCGTTATATGTCTCACGGTTTTCACCGCTGGAGGCATCCGAAGTCACCAGTCCGGCTTTCATTAGTTCATCGCCGTAGTGGCTGGTTTCATTGATTGTCACATGATAGCATAAATTTTCATCGAGCCCCCGGAGCTTCAGTCTTGTATATCCTGAATTCACCGGTTCCAGCGTGCGGAAGTATCCGACGACCGCCGTCCGTCTGTCTTGTGAGACCGACATCCATGCACTTGTATTGTGTTTAAAAGGGCTCTGAAGGCGGTAGAAGGTTCCAAACTGAAGGACCTCCCGGTATGTCTTCATAAATTCCACCTGTTCTTTTATTTTTTCCTGTTCCTCTGCTGACAACTGATTCAAATCAAGTTCATATCCAAAAGTCCCGAAACAGGCAACATTCGCCCGCGTCTCAATCGGAGTATTCCTCAGCACCTGATGATTCGGCACCGCTGATACGTGAGCTCCCATACTGCTGACCGGATAAACCATACTGGTGCCGTATTGGATTTTAATTCTTTCTATTGCATCCGTATCATCACTGGTCCAGCACTGGGGCGCATAATACATCATTCCGGGATCAAATCTGGCACCTCCGCTGGCGCAGGATTCAAACAGGATATGCGGAAACTTCTTTGTCAACCGTTCATAAAGATCATATACCCCAAGGATATATTTATGTGTAACTTTCCCTTGATCCGATGCACCGCATCCTGCTGAATACACCTCTGACATACAGCGGTTCATATCCCATTTTATATAGGACACAGGAGCATCCAGCAAAACTTTTTCCATGAGCCGGTATATATAATCTACCACTTCTTTTCTGGAAAAATCCAGGACAAACTGATTTCTTCCGTGACAGCTGTTTCTGCCCGGAGCCGCAAGCATCCAGTCCGGATGAGCCCGATACAGGTCACTGTCTTTGTTGACCATCTCCGGTTCAAACCAAAGTCCGAATTTCAAACCTTTCTTTTCAATTTTTTCCGCAATGCCCTTGATTCCTTCCGGAAGTTTGTTAAGGTCCGGGTACCAGTCTCCCAGAGAACTTGTATCGTCATCTCTTCTGCCGAACCAGCCGTCATCCAGGACAAATAATTCGATGCCGAGACGTTTCGCCGTATCTGCGATTAGAAGAATTTTATCTTCATCAAAATCAAAGTATGTGGCTTCCCAGTTATTCACAAGAATCGGACGGACTTGATCCCTCCATTCTCCTCTGGCCAGCCGTTTCTGATACAGCTCATGGTAAGTCTGGCTCATACCGTTTAAGCCCTCACTGCTGTAGACCATCACCGCTTCCGGTGTCTGAAAGTTCTCTCCCGGTTTTAATTCCCACGTAAACGTGTTAGGGTTGATTCCCATGGTGACCCTTGAGACATCATAAGTATCCACTTCCACCTGCGCAAGAAAGTTTCCGCTGTACACAAAGGAAAAACCGTAAACTTCTCCGTCATGTTCTGTGGTGTTTTCCCGTTTCAGTGCAATAAACGGATTATAATTATTAGAACTGCAGCCTCTCATACTGTACACGGACTGGATGCCATGGCACAGTCTGCGCTCCTTTATATGCCTCTCTCTGGACCACGCTCCGGTCAGTTCGATCATTTCGTAGTCTGAATCCGGAAGATCCAGACACAGACTCATTGCCTGATCCAGGATCACAGACTCTGTTCCCCGATTCACAAACCGTACACTACGCGCAACAGCTCCATAATGTGCAAATATGGAATACGATAACAGCAGATCCACCTGGATCAATTCATCCCGAAGAAGAATCTCCAGCGTCTGTGCCTCTTTCGGATCCTCTGTATAGGTTGCGGGAAGCCCTGGAAGCTCTGGTTTTCCTTCCATGATCTTATGGGATATATATGTAAAATCTGTGATTCTGCTTCCATTGCTCTGCAGAATCTGAAAAGCCGGATATCTCATATCCCCTGATCCATAAGCCGGATATTCCTGCTTGATATGCTCCATAGAAAACGTCAGATCCCCTTCATAGGTACACGGCGCCATGGGACGCTGCCTTGCCTCAAATAAATGCTCATATTCTTCTCTGTCCCGTATTGCCGCTCCGCAGTAAAGCTGACCAAGCTGACCGTTTCTTAAGATTTTAAAAATATAACTGATCTTATCATTATATAGATGAAATGTTTTAGATCTCTCATGAAAAATAATTGACATATAGATTCCTCCGTCTTTTCTATAATTATTATGAATTGTTTGCCAGACGCTCGTCCAGTTTCTCTTTTCTCAATGCCAGAACATTCATGATTTTGTCGTAATACGCCCCATGAAGTTTAAATTTTGTCTTGTAGATCATAAAACTGAGGGCTACAAAAACAATCGGGACACCGATCATAACAAAACGGATACCGTTCTGTGTTGATGCTGTCTGTACTGCATTTGGAATATACCCCGTGGCATTCAGTGCAAATCCGGTAAGAAGCGCACCCATAGCCGAAGTAAACTTTACGAGCAGTGTTTGGATAGAAAAGGTAACAGACTCATTTCTTGTTCCGAATTTATATTCACCATAGTCGACAACATCTGCCAGCACAACCGTCACAATCCCAAGCTGAAGCCCGGAACCGAATTTAACACCATAGCCGGCGATGGCTGTCAATACAAAATTCGTCGGTGCCAGATATCCGATGACGAATAACAGCCCCAGTCCAATTGTCGGTATCAGGCTTGCCAAAAGATAAACCTGGTTTCTGTTCAGATGTTTCGCGATCCATGGAAACAGAAACAAGCCGGAGATCTCTGCAATCCCTGCAAACATCGTAAAGATTGAAAACATTGATTTGCTGCCTGCCACATATAAGAAGTAGTATAGAGATACCCCTGTCATAACCTGCATCGCAAAATTAAATGTAAGGATTACTGCAATGGCTACAAGAAGCTGATCATTTTTTGAAATGATATGCAGCAATTTCTTAAAGGATGTCTTCTCTTCCTTCACTGCTCTTACATGATCCGCTGATTTTACATTTGTGACCGTAAATGGTGATAATAAATACAGCCGTAATTATGTATGCGAAATAAGAAAATCCTTTCTGCGCATCACCTTTTCCCAAAAAGTCCATGATCTGAAGCCCAAATCCTCCGACGATCAGGGATCCTCCCACAGATGCGAAGATCCTGGGAACTACAGCCACCCGGTCGCGCTCTGATTTGTCACTGGTCAGATTGGGGAGCATAGACCAGTATGGGATATCCATAATGGTATAAGTCATTCCCCACAAAATATACATAACGGCAGCAAAAACATAAAGTGCGGTTCCGGATAATCCCCAGTCCGTAAATAAACAGGCAAAAACAACGGCATTGATCAATGTTCCAACAGCCAGCCACGGCCTGAATTTTCCCCATCTTGTTTTCGTATTGTCAACGACCATTCCCATTCCGAGATCATTTACCGCATCCCAGAACTTTGCAAAGAAAAAGAGTGTCCCTACAAATGCCGCTGAAATTTTCAGTACATCTGTAAAATAGACCATTGCATAGGTAAATATGACTCCGCAGATCATATCTTTTCCCAGGGCACCGATTCCATAGCTATATTTTTCACGCGCTGATAGCTTCATTCTATTCATCCTCCTATTTTTTCACGACCATTAGATCTTCATTAGCTTTAACCCGGCCTGCCTTCAGCACTTCAATGTTGTCATTTTCTACATTGGCAAATACGATAGGGGTTGCTTCTGATAAATTTTTTTCTTTTAATAGTTTTTGATCAAATTCCAGCAAAAGCTGTCCTTTATTCACATAATCTCCTGGCTCCACATATATATGAAATCCCTCTCCTTTCAGCTGATTCGTGTTAATCCCTACATGGATTAGATATTCATATCCAGACTTTGTCTCCAGCCCGACTGCATGGCGTGTCGGGAATGTAAAATTTACTTTTGCTGCCGACGGTGCAAACACTTTATCTCCCGATGGAAAAATAACCACCCCATCTCCAAGGAGTCCGTCTGCGAATGCCCTGTCCGGTGTTTCATCCAAAGGTCTCACTTCACCGTCCATCGGACATCCAAACACTTCTTTCCCTTTTGAAAATAATGCCATTTTCTTACCTCCTGATCATTTCTTTTTCTTCCATCGATGTTATCTAAATTATAACATTCGGACATACTTTTTCTAGCCAATTTTGTGTGCAGAATATGTCCAAATGTCATTTATTTGACACTTTTAACAAAAGAATATTTTGTTTTCCCCCTGTATTTATGCATTTCTGTATACAAGTGTTGTGATTTATATTTCTCTTTCAATTATTTTTATAGGTAAATATTTTATATAAATATATCCAAATGTTATTTTATTCAAGATTCTATTTATCCGGAAAACATGCTATACTTTTTACCAAAGATTGTTTGGAGAAACGAGGCTGTATCCGAGTATGGAAAAAACTAAGAATGATTTTACAAAAGGAAGCGTCACAAAAAACATCATAAACCTTGCTGTACCTATGACTCTGGCTCAGCTGATCAACGTACTGTACAGTATTGTTGACCGTATCTATATCGGAAGAATGGGAACAGATGCCGCTCTCGCCCTGGGAGGTGTGGGCATTACCTTTCCGATTATTACGATCATCATGGCATTTGCCAATCTGATCGGCATGGGAGGTGCTCCTCTTTGTTCCATAGAACGCGGAAAAGGAAATCAAAAAAAGGCCGAGGAGATCATGGGAAATTCTTTTTTCCTTCTGATTCTCCTGGGCCTTCTGCTCACGGCTGTAATCCTCATTTTTAAAAAACCGATTATTTATGCATTCGGAGCGAGCGAAGCTACATTTCCCTATGCAGACAGCTACATCACGATCTATCTTCTGGGATCTGTTTTTGTGATGATCGGCCTTGGTATGAACAGCTTCATAAACTCTCAGGGTTTTGCAAGAACCGGGATGCTGACAGTTTTAATCGGCGCCGTCTTAAATATTATATTAGATCCTGTTTTTATCTTTATCCTGCAGCTGGGTGTCAGGGGAGCGGCTCTCGCAACCGTCATTTCCCAGTTTGTTTCCTCTGTATGGGTCCTCCTCTTTCTCGCCGGCAGAAAAACAATACTAAAACTGAAAAAGGAAAACTTTAGGTTAAGGTTCCGTCTGGTCAGGCAGATCGTAACCCTCGGTCTTTCCGGTTTTACGATGTCGGTCACAAACAGTATCGTACAGATCGCCTGCAACGCAACCCTGCAGGTCTATGGAGGAGATCTCTATGTGACCGTCATGACGATTTTAAATTCGATCCGGGAAGTCATCACGATGCCGGTTACCGGTATTACCAACGGCGCCCAGCCGGTTCTGGGATATAATTACGGAGCTGAACAGTACGAAAGAGTCAAGGCAGCCATTCGGTTTATGACTCTTGCCTGCATCGGCTACACCTTTATTGTATGGGGTATCCTGCTTCTTGCACCGCACTTTTTTATCCATATTTTCAACAGCAGTCCGGAGATCATAGCAAAAGGTGTCCCCGCCTTAAAGCTTTATTTCTTTGGAATCTTCATGATGTCCCTGCAGTTTTCGGGCCAGTCCACCTATATCGCGCTGAACAGGTCCAGACAGGCTATCTTCTTTTCTATCTTCCGGAAGGTCGTCATTGTTCTTCCCCTGACCGTCTGCCTGCCAATGCTGTTCGGTCTCGGTGTCAACGGTGTTTTTATCGCAGAGCCCATCTCCAATTTCATCGGAGGAACCGCCTGCTATGTCACAATGCTGCTCACTGTCTACCGCAAACTGAAAGACTCCGGGGAACAAGCTTAAATGCTCGTCTCCGGAGTCCTTATGTTCTATTCTCTGACCAGTTTATGCAGCGCTGCCTTCTTTACACAGACACAGAACAGTTCCATCGCCTGTTCCAGTTCTTCCACTGTAGGGTATGTAGGCGCAATCCTTAAATTGCTGTCCTTCGGGTCCTTCTTGTATGGATAAGTCGCTCCTGCGCCGGTGAGTACAACTCCCGCCTCTTTTGCCAGGCGTACAACTTCTTTTGCACATCCCGGATATACATCCACGGACACAAAATATCCGCCTTTCGGCTCCTCCCATACAGCGAGCCCTGTTCCTGCAAGCTCTTTGTTCAGGTATTTGAGAACCGTTTCAAACTTCGGCCTCATGCACTCAGCCAAAACCTGCATATGCGCTCTCAGTCCCTCTGCATTTTGAAAGAACTGTACGTGGCGCAGCTGGTTGACTTTGTCATATCCGATCGTCTGGACACCCATGATCTTTTTGATTTCATTTATATTCTCTTCACTGGAAGCGATCAGGCTGACACCGGCTCCCGGGAAGGTGATCTTTGAGGTAGAGAAGAAATAATACGGACGATTCTTTGTACCGGCTTCTTCACATGCGTCGATGATATTCTTAACTTTCACATCCTCAAAGACCGGATGCACACCGTAGGCATTGTCCCAAAATATTTTGAAGTCTTTCGCGGCAGTCTTCATGGAAGCCAGTCGGTCTACTGTTTCATCGCTGTAACAGATGCCCTGCGGATTGGAATACTTGGGAACGCACCAGATACCTTTGATGGACGTATCACTTCCCACAAGCTCTTCCACCATATCCATATCCGGGCCTTCTTTGGTCATAGGAACCGGGATCATTTCGATACCCAGAGTCTCGCAGATGGTAAAATGACGATCATAGCCGGGACTTGGGCAGAGAAACTTCACCTTGTCAAGCCGGCCCCACGGTTTCTCTCCCATCGTTCCGAACACAAACAAACGCATCACTGCGTCAAACATTAAGTTAAGGCTTGCATTTCCTCCGACGATCAGCTGGCCGGCCGGAATATCGAGCAGTTCACTGAAAAGTTCCTTCATCTCAGGAATCCCGTCCAAAACGCCGTAATTTCTCACATCCATGCCTGCCTTTGTGTGATAGTCCGTCATTTCTTTCAGCATGCCGTTGGCGTGATCAATCTGCGACGGCGCAGGCTTTCCCCTTGACATATCAAGGCTTAAATTCCTGGCCTTCAGTTCCTCGTAATCCCTGTCTGCTGCTTCCTTTGCCTGTTCCAATTCTTCCTTTGACATTTCCGCGAATTCTGCCATAGCTTTGTCCTTTCTTATTCTTCTTCCCATTTAAGGTTTGTATGTTCTTTCTTGCGCTCCCTTAAGAGCAGATCTGCCACTGCCTCTTTCGGATCTTTCTCCTCAAAGAGTACTTTGTTTACTTCCTCAATGATCGGAACATTGACATTATTCCGCTTTGCGAGTCCGAGAGCCGCTTTGGCGGAATAGACACCTTCCACGACCATCTTGACTTCATCCATAGCCTCTTTCGGAGAATATCCCTGTCCCATCAGGAGTCCGGCTTTCCTGTTCCGGCTGTGAACGCTCGTACAGGTAACGATCAGGTCACCGATGCCGGTCAGACCGGTAAATGTCTCGATCTGTCCCCCGAGAGCGGCTCCCAGTCTGGTAAGTTCCGCGATTCCTCTGGTCATCAGTGCGGCTTTTGTATTGTCGCCGTATCCGAGGCCGTCTGTGACGCCGGCAGCCAGGGCAATGACATTCTTCAATGCTCCTCCGAGCTCAATTCCCATGATATCAGGGCTTGTGTAGACACGGAACACCTCATTCATAAACAGATCCTGAAGCATTACAGCTACACTTTCCTTCTTTGCACCGACAACACAGGTCGTCGGGAGTTTTCTTCCCACTTCCTCTGCATGGCTCGGGCCGGAGAGTACACAGACAACAGCGCCCGGAATCTCCTCCTCGATGATCTCTGTCAGTGTCTTATAGGTTTCATCCTCAATCCCTTTCGCCACATTGACGATGACCTGGCCTTCTTTTATAAATGGAGCCATGCGAGTTGCCATAGAACGGACCACCGGAGACGGCACAGCCATGACGATGACATCTCTGCCTGTGAGAGTTTCTTCAAGATCGGCGCTGACCTTTATATTCTCCGGAAGCTTCACTCCAGGAAGCTTGTCTTTCTGCTCTCTTTCCTTCTGAAGCATCTCGATCTCCTTGGAATCGTGAGACCACAGTGTCACTTCATGTCCATTGTTCGCCAGCAAAACTGCCAGGGCACTTCCCCAGCTTCCTGCACCGATTACGCTAACCTTTTTCATAGTTTCCTCCTAACGTTTTACCTTCTGTCCGAGTTTGTTTTCCGTCCCGTGAATGAGCCGGCCAATGTTTGCCCTGTGGCGCCAGACCGCCATAGCCGTAAACACACACCCCACCGCCACAAGCTGCCAGTCGTGGGGACTGCTGAAATATAAAATAAACGGGATTACCAGTACCATGCAAATAGAACCCAGTGATACATATTTACTGATCCCTGTCACAACAGAAAAAATAAGCAGACAGAGAAGTCCCAGTCTCCAGTCGAATGCAAAGATCACGCCGCCTGTTGTAGCGATCCCTTTCCCTCCTTTAAAATGCAGGTAAAAAGGAAAATTGTGCCCGATGACCACGGCAAACCCGGTCACCAGCCAGAGTGTGGCTTCATGGGCCATTCCTCCGAACTGGGGAATTAATATGTATCTGGCAATGTTGACTGCGATGAGTCCCTTTGAGGAATCCCCAAGGAAGGTCAGCAGTGCCGCTGTCTTTCCAAGGGTTCTCAGTGTATTTGTCGTTCCGGAATTACCGCTTCCGTAATCTCTGATGTCGATATGATTGATTTTTCCGATAATAAATCCTGTCTGAATACAGCCCAGCAGATATCCCATGGCCAGGCAGAGAAAAACACAAAGGACCATTACTTCTCCTTCCTTTCCCGCGCAATGATGTGGATCGGGGTTCCCCGGAATCCGAACGTATTCCGTATCTGGTTTTCAATATATCTGGTATAGGAAAAGTGCATCAGCTGCCTGTCATTGATAAACACCACAAATGTGGGGGGCTTCACCGATACCTGTGTCATATAGTAGAGCTTCAGGCGTTTTCCTTTGTCAGACGGCGGCTGTTTCATCGCTACTGCTTCTGTCAGAATCTCGTTGAGCACTCCGGTCTGGACACGCATAGCGTGATTTTCAATAACGGCATCCAGCATATCAAAGATCTTAGGAAAACGCTGTCCGGTCTTTGCCGAAATAAAAACCAATTCCGCATAGGACATATAAGCCAAAACCTCGCGGATTTTGTTTGTGAACTTATAGATCGTCTTGTCGTCTTTCTCCACCAGATCCCATTTGTTGACCGCAATGATCATCCCCTTGCCTCTCTCATGGGCAATGCCTGCGATCTTTGCGTCCTGCTCGGTGATGCCTTCTGTGGCGTCAATGACCAGAACCGCCACATCACACCGTTCCACTGCGGAAACTGTACGGATGACACTGTAACGTTCCAGATCTTCTTTGATTTTATTTTTCCGGCGGAGCCCTGCGGTGTCAATAAACACGTATTCTTTTCCGTTCTTCTGGATGACCGTGTCAATGGCATCTCTCGTCGTTCCCGCAACATCCGATACAATGACTCTCTCCTCACCAAGCATCTTGTTGATAATCGAAGACTTTCCTGCATTGGGCTTTCCAATGATGGCAATCTTAGGCCTTTCATCTTCTTCCTCTTCCAGAGCCTTTGGATCACAGTTTTCCACGACCTCATCCAGCAGATCACCGAATCCAAGCTTGGAATTTGCGGAAACCGGATGGGGATCACCCAGTCCCAGATTATAAAACTCATAGGTATCCGGCAGAAACTTCTCATAATTGTCTGCTTTATTCACTGCCAGGACCACCGGCTTCTGAGACCGTCTCAGCATGTCCGCCACCTGGAAGTCCGCATCCACCAATCCCTGCCTCACATCTACAAGAAAAATGATCACGTCTGCAGTCTCAATGGCAATCTGCGCCTGCTCTCTCATCCTGGAAAGGATGACATCTCCCGAATCCGGCTCGATCCCACCGGTGTCGATCAGCGTAAAATTATAATTCAGCCAGGAAATGTCCGCATAGATCCTGTCCCTTGTCACTCCCGGTGTATCTTTTACGATTGAAATATTCTCTCCCGCAAGTGCGTTGAACAGTGTGGATTTCCCCACGTTCGGCCTTCCCACGATTGCTACTATCGGTTTACTCATGTTTATTTCCTCTCTGTATGGAATCTTTCTTCCTAAAACTTCCGTTTGATTATATGATAATCTTTCCCTGTTGTAAAGATTATATCACATTCAAAGCACAATGAATGCCCCTAAATTCCCCCGTTTTCCTTTTGTTGCCCGATGAGAAAATAAGTAATCGCTGTTGCAGCAGGTACAGAGATCGGTGATGTCCAGATTCTCCTGTAAAATTCCTGCTTCCGTCAATATAATCTCATTGGCCTTCCACAGGTCCAGCTGATACTTGTCATTTTCCTTCCTGTCCAAAAATTCTTCTTTCGGGTGTGTTGAAAATTCCTTTATGAACTGCTCTGCCACATCTTCGCTGACCTCATAGCAGTCTCTGCAGATTGACGGGCCGACAGCCGCCACAATATCCTCAGGACAGCATCCATATCCGTCTTTCATCTGTTTTACCATCTTTTCTCCGATCCGTCCGACTGTACCCTTCCAGCCGGAATGGGCCAGAGCCGCCACTTTTTTGACAGGATCAAAGAAAAACAGGGGTACACAGTCCGCATATCCCGTATACAGAGGGACTCCAGGCACATCGGTCACCAGTCCGTCCATTCCGGTCATGACTTTTCCGCAGTCTTCTTTCCCGACTCTCCCGATCTTCGTGTCATGGATCTGATTGGAGAATACAAGCTTTTTCTCGTCAAACCCTATTGCCTGCCCGATCCTGCGGAAATTTTCATCCACAGAGGCTTCATCGTCTCCCCTTGTATAGCTTAAATTCATAGAGGAGAACATCCCTTGACTGACGCCTCCCATCCTGGTGGAAAATCCATGGCGGACTCCGGCCTGATCCAGTTTTCTAAACGTTAGATACGGCACCTGCCCTTCGTGCAGCACCGTGGAATGATTATCGTTTGATCTCTTAAAATGCATTTTTTATCACCCTGATCTTCTTTCCTATGATTTCTACCACATCAAATCGCGCCGGCCTGTCAAACATGCCGCGGCAAAACAAATAATATTCCGCCGTCTTATGAATCTTCTGCTGTTTTCTGCGGTCAACAGCCTCTCCTGGATATCCGAAGGCTATTGACCGCCGGTATTTCACCTCGGCAAACACAAGATACTGCCCATCCCGCGCAATAATATCAATTTCCCCATAGCGGGAATAAAAATTTCTCTCAATGACTTCATACCCCTGAGTCAATAAAAACCGGCACGCAGTCTCTTCCTTCTCCATACCGGTCTTTCTATGATTTTTCATATGTATTTCCTTACAAAACTCTTCCGGTGAAGTGTGCAGATACCATACTCTTTGATCGCCTCGATATGAGCCTTTGTCCCATAGCCTTTATTCTTTGCGAACTGATATTGAGGATAAAGCTGATCGTATTCTTCCATCATCCGGTCTCTGGTCACCTTTGCCACAATGCTTGCCGCCGCAATCGAAGCGCTCTTTGCATCCCCCTTGATGATCGGAACCTGCTCTGTTCCGATCCCCGGGATCGTAACCGCATCGTTTAGCAGCAGATCCGGCTCGACCGGAAGATTTGAAACCGCCGTCCTCATCGCTTCATAGGTAGCATTTAAAATATTGATCTCATCTATGACTTTTTCCGAAGCCATCCCGATTCCGACAGCGAGAGCTTTCTCGTAAATTTTATCATACAATGCTTCTCTCTTTTTCGGTGAAATCTTCTTGGAATCGTTCAGGTATAAAATATCACAGTCTCTCGGCAGAATGACGGCCGCCGCCACCACCGGTCCCGCAAAGGGTCCCCGGCC
>NZ_FR889207.1:8292-32686 GCF_000432215.1 Anaerostipes sp. CAG:276 | reverse complement strand
GTCAATCCCGCATATATGAGAATACCTTTCATATTCTCTCTCATAAGAAAACATCTCATACATGCGCTGCTTTTCTTTCTTCAGTTTTTCTATCCGTTTTTCTTCCTGTTTTGTCATAAGTGCCTCTCTATAAAATTCTTCCCGCATCTTTGAGCGGAAACAGCCTGAAAACAACCCTTCCCTGTATCTCTTTCCTGTATATGGGACCCACGCGGATGTCCCTGCTGTCCATGCTGTTATTCCGGTTATCTCCCAGTACAAAATATTCGTCTTTTTTTAGGGTAATGCTGCCCTCCACATTGATGGGAAATGTCATATGATCTTTGGAATAATCCCTGGATATTATCCGGCCGTCGATGTAGACTGTGCCGCTGCGGATCTCCACTGTCTCCCCGGGCATTCCGATGACTCTCTTTACCAGCTTTTCTTTTCTGTCTGCGGGATTTGGAAATACCACGACTTCAAAGCGCTTCGGGTCCCGGAACCGGTAAGTCAGCTTGTCAACCAGTACGCTGTCCATATGGTGGAGCGTCGGCTCCATAGAATGGCCGGAAACCCCGGTCCTCTCTCCTATAAAGGTAATGATAAGAAAGGAGACAAAAACTGCGATAAAAACAGTGGATCCCCAGAAACATAATTCAGAATAAAAACGATGCGCCCTGCGCCTTATTCGAAACGACATGTGTTTGATTACCCCTCATAGTCAGCAGGTACTTCCAGCGTGATCTTTCCAAGCTTTCCGTTCCTGTACTCCTCCAGCAGGATATGTGCGGCCTTTTCATAGTCCAGCTGATTGCCTTTTTCTTTACAATTTCGGTTAGCCGCGATCTGTTCAAGGATTTTCAGTGTATTCTTGTCCTCTTCAACCCGGTAGCGTGCCGCTAAAATACCCGGATATTCTTTTACCAGAAACGGGATCAGTTCCATGGCCATCTCTTCCTGATTTAATATTTCTTCTTTAATAGAACCGATCAATGCCAGATGAAGGCCTACGGTCTGATCCTCAAATTTGGGCCACAAAATCCCCGGTGTATCTAATAACTCGATATTTTTATTCAGTTTAATCCACTGTTTGCCCTTTGTCACACCCGGTTTATTTCCGGTTTTCGTACAGGCTTTTCCGGCCAGACTGTTGATAAATGTAGATTTCCCTACATTCGGGATTCCCGCGATCATGGCGCGGACCGGCCGGTTCTTAATTCCCCTCTTCCGGTCCCGCTCGATCTTTTCTCTGCACGCCTCCATGACAATGCCCTGGACAGCTTTGACTCCGGTTCCCTTTTGGGAATTGACTTTCCCGACAAAGAATCCCCTGTCTTTAAAATACTGTTCCCAGAGTTCTGTCTTCCTGCTGTCTGCAAGATCCGTCTTGTTTAATAAAATCAATCTGGATTTGTTCTGTGCCAGCTGGTCGATATCGGGATTCCTGCTTCCGAATGGAATTCTCGCATCCACCAGTTCGATCACAATATCGATCAGCTTTATATTTTCCTGCATCATTCGTTTTGCCTTGGTCATATGACCCGGGTACCACTGAAACTGCATGTGTCCTCCTTCTTTATCCAAAAGGCCAATATTTGATCCCGACCTTGCCTATGATCTGTGTCTTTTTTACATTGCCGACTACGGCACTCCTGGAATCTTCGCTGTTATTGTAATTGTCTCCCATGACAAAATATTGATTCTTGGATAGTTTTACGCCGTCTGCTGCCAGTCCGGGAGACAGGATCTGTTCTTTTCCGAAGCTTTTGGCCTTCCTGCCGTCTACATAGACGTTCCCGTCCCTGACCTGAACCGTCTCTCCTGGGAGTCCGACCACTCTCTTTACATAATACTGCTTGTTTGTCTCGTCCTCTGACTCGAACAATATTATATCATATCGCGCCGGACTTTTCACTTTATAAATCAGCCGGTTGACCAGCCGCTTTTCTCCGCTCTCATAGGTGGGAAGCATGGAATCCCCCTGTACCGTATAACCGGCACACAGAAAACGGACAATGATAAAAGCCGCAAAAATCACGGCCACAAAAGTCAGCACATATGCCGCGATCTTATCCCGTCTCTGTCTTTTTTTCTTCCTCATCTGATAAGTAACCGTATATCCGCTCACAGTTCTCACACCCTTTCTTTAAACAAAACAGGGACAAGCTCCGGCTCGTCCCTGTGTTTTTTTTGAAAAATATTATACTCTTTCTTTCACTTTCGCAGCCTTACCTACACGGTCACGTAAGTAGTATAATTTCGCGCGTCTAACCTTACCTTTGCGCACAACTTCGATCTTCTCGATGATCGGAGAGTGTACCGGCCAGGTTTTTTCTACGCCGATGCCGTTGGAATTTTTGCGCACGGTAAATGTCTCGCGTGCTCCGCCATTCTGTCTTTTGATGACAGTTCCTTCAAATACCTGAATTCTCTCGCGGTTTCCCTCTTTTACTTTTCCGTATACTTTTACAGTGTCACCTGTTCTGAAATCTGCAACTTCTCTTAACTGTGCATCTTCAATACTTTTAATGATATCGTTCATGTTGTTCCTCCTTAAATCTTTTTAGATGTTCATAATACCTTGTGTAACAGAGGACCATCCTATTTATAACAACTGCTATATAATATCACAACAAGACTGCTTTTGCAAGAATTATTTATTTTTATCGAGCAGATCCGGCCTTCTCTCCTTTGTCCTCAAATAAGACTGCTCTTTCCTCCACTCTTCGATCCTTCCGTGGTGACCTGAAAGCAGCACCTCCGGTACTTTCCTCCCCAAAAACTCCGGCGGTCTTGTGTACTGGGGATATTCCAGCATCCCGTTTTCAAAAGACTCGTACTCCGCCGAGTCTCCGTTATTCAGTACTCCCGGAACCAGTCTGGATATGGCGTCGATCATCACCATAGCCGGAAGCTCTCCTCCCGTCAAAACGTAATCCCCAATGGAGACATAATCCGTGACAATCTCTTCTAAGACACGTTCATCCACGCCCTCATAATGGCCGCACAGAAAAACAAGTTCTTCTTCCTCTGCAAGCTCCTTAGCCATCTCCTGGTGGAACACCTTTCCCTGAGGAGTCACATAAATCACCCGGGGCTTCTTCTCCATCTTTTGCTCAATATGCTGATATGCCAGATAGATCGGCTCCGCCTGCATGACCATTCCGGCACCGCCGCCGTATGGATAATCGTCCACTTTTTTATGCTTGTCCCTCGTAAAATCCCTGATGTTTACGGCTTCCACACCGATATGTCCCGCCTCTTTTGCACGGCCTAAAATACTCGTGCTGCATCCGCTCTCGATCATCTCGGGAAATAAAGTCAAAACGTGAAACTTATTCATCCAGCAGTCCTTTCATTACAAAAACATCGATTCTCTTTTCTTCCAGAGAGACCTTTTTGATACAGTCTCTTATGGCCGGAAGCAGTACTTCCTTTCCATCATCCATTTTTACCACATACACATCGTTTGCCCCTGTCTGAAGCACGTCATCCAATATTCCCAGCTTCTTTCCGGTCTCCCGGTAAACATCGAACCCAATGATATCGGCAATGAAAAACTCATTCTCTTCAAGCTTGACTGCATTCTCTCTTGTGACAAACAGCCCGCAGCGTTTATACTGTTCGATATCATTGATATTGTCAAACTCCTCAAACTTAAGAATCGGCTGGTTTTTAAAAAACTTACAGGACTTCACATGCAGAAGCTTCATTTCCCTGCCCGTATCCAGCAGCACCTCCTTCAAATCCTTAAAGCGCTCCACATCATCGGTCATCGGATACACCTTGACCTCTCCGCGGACACCGTGGGTGGAAGCGATCGCTCCTACCTGTAATATATCTTCCATAATAAACTGTATTCCTTCCTATTTGTTTTCTTCGATATATGCCTCTACGGCTTTTCTCACTTGTAAAAAATTGCTCGGACCGTTTTCAAGAATCACCTTGTGGAACTCTTTCGTCTGGAACTTCTTGCCAAGCTCCTTGGACGCCTTGTTTCTCAATTCCTGAAATTCCAGGGCTCCGGAATAATATTTCAGATAGTATCCCGGTTCCGAAGATACGAGCCTGTAAAGCTGGTCTGCCGCAGAACTTCCATATCCCATCTCTTTCAGCATATCCTTGATCTGGTCCAGGGTCCATCCCCGGTAGTTGACATTGATATCGACAGCACTTCCGATGGCCATATTGATCTCGTCATTGATGCGTTTCAATTTGGCCACAGACTTATCATACGGAGCATAGTCAAAGGCATGCATCTCCACATAGGAGGCCCAGCCTTCCGAGTAACCAGGAAAATCCATGATCAAACGGATATCGTCCGGATCTGTGCTGAGAAAATAATTGTTTTGATAAAGATGCCCCGGATACCCTTCATGAGCCAGAGTATTGTAAATTCCGCTCTTATCGGTGGAGCCTTTGTTGATATAGATGGTATTTTCTGTCTCATCATCGATCGGCGGGATCATATAAAATGCCGGACTTAAAGTATCTTCCAGCGCTTTTGGAACATATTTGATCTTATAATGGACTTTTTTCAGGGGTGGATAATCTGTTTTAGCCTTCTTCTCCAGATCGGCCAATACCTTTTTAGGACTGGTCATCACCGGATCAAAATTATAAAACTTTTTCTGGAGGCTCTCATCGCCCTGGATCAGATTCACCATCTGTTTCACTGAGCTCTGGAGACGGCCTGTCACACTTGAGAGCAGCTGGCTGACTGTTTTGTTTGTTCCTGTCTGCTCCTTCAAGACAAGCCGATAGTATTTTTTCCCGTTTTTTAAATTGCAGACACCTCCGCTGTTTTTTCCGGTTCCCTTCAGTGACAGAATCGTCTTTTTAAAGCTGCGGAATGCAGGATATACAGACTGCTTCAGCAGTTTCTTATTTTGTTTATTATAGGTTGTTTTCTGTTCCTTGCTGATACCCGAAAAGTCATTGACACGTTCTTTAAATGTAGCACTTAATATATTTTTTTCGCCGCTTTCTTTCAAAAAATCATCAATCTGCTTCGCCGCAGTATCTGCCGCCCCATCGGTTACATACAGTCCCGCTTTAGACTGTGCTTTCAGATACTCTCCTGCCTCTTGAAGATATCCCGTAACCTGAGACAGCAGGGTGAGATAATCTTTAATATCCTTCTCTCTGTAAAACTGATACTCTGCCAGTGTCACCGGAAGATTGGACTGGATGCCGGAAACCTCCCCGATAATATTATCATATAATGGATATTGGCTTTCCTCTATGAGCATACTCAGATAGTCTTCCAATATATCATACGTAAGTTTTTGTTTTCCTGTCAGACTGCTCCTTTTAAATCCGGAAAGTTCTTCTGCTGTCTTCTTATTTTCCTTCAGTGCTTTCTTATCCTGTCCGGGAGAAATATGTCCGATGGAAACCTTCTCCTGTTTGATGCCGTACTTCTCAGGATCTTTCAGCTGATAATGAAGATTCAGTGTATTTTGAGACAACGTCTCTTTTACCTGCCGGTCTAAAAATTTGTCAAACTGTTTTTGTTCCTCGGTTTTTGACTGTTCCTGGCCGGTCTTCTGGCTGGTTTGTCCGCTTTTCCCCTGCTCTGTTGATGTTTTGCAGCCGCTCAGTGAAAACGCCAGCAGCAATGAGAGCAGCAGAGAAAGCAGTCTCTTTGTAAATTTCATAAATTTATCCTCCCGGTTATTTGTTCCTTATGAATATTTTAAATAAACAGCAAAAGATATGCAACCTAAAAATATGATATACTATTTAAAAACTTAGTGAAAGGACAAGTACTGTATATGTCAAGAATATTAATCATCGAAGACGACAAAGAAATCCTGAAAATTCTGTCAGACTTTTTATCCGGATACGGCTTTGAAGCCGTTGGCAAAACTGACGGCCGCTGTATTTGTCAAATCATCAGACACCAAAACATCGATCTGGTACTTCTGGATCTCATGCTTCCATATAAAAGCGGCGATCAGCTCCTGAAAGAAATACGTTCCTGTTCTGATCTTCCCGTGATTGTCATTTCTGCCCGGGGAACGACTCAGAATAAAATTGATCTGCTTCGTCTCGGCGCGGATGATTATATTACAAAGCCTTTTGATCTGGATGAAACCCTTGCAAGGATTGAAAGCAACCTCCGGAGATCGAAGCTTCAGACATTCCCAAAAAAGGTCCTTAAATTTCAGGAGCTGACTTTGGATACCGGTTCTCTTACTGCATATCTCAAAGGCGTGGAACTTTCCTTAACAGCAAAAGAATTCAGGATTCTTGAGCTGCTGATGAGATATCCGGACAAAATATTTTCCAAAGCAAATCTATTTCAAAGTATCTGGGGCAGCGAATATTTAAGTGAGGACAATACACTGAACGTACATATCAGTCATCTGAGAAACAAACTCAAAGCTGTTTCTTCCGAAAACGAATATATTGATACTGTCTGGGGCATCGGCTACCGGCTGCACAAAGACTGAAAGATAGACGATCCATTGTTCTCATCTTTATCTTAATTTTATAATTTTCTGTTCCTAATTAAGGAATTCTTTAATATTGTGTCTTATACTGGTCTGAGAAGAAAGGAGCAGTATATATGAATTCTACTGTATTAGAAGCACATAATTTAACGAAAAAATATAAGCATTCTTTGGTTATAGACCACATAAATTTAAGGATCGAGAAAGGCAAAATTTACGGATTTATCGGACAGAACGGCGCCGGAAAGACCACATTCCTCCGCTTGACTGCCGGGCTGTCCTTTCCCACGGACGGTACTCTTGAACTTTGGGGACAGAGGAACAGAACCGGTCTCCAGGAGCAGCGAAAAAGGATGGGATGTCTGATCGAGTCTCCCGCTCTTTATCCCAACCTGACAGCAGTTCAAAATCTTGAGGTGCAGAGGCTTCAGAGAGGCATTCCCGGAAAATCTGTCATTTCAGACTGTCTTCGAATGACCGGTCTTACAAATACCGCAAAAAAACCGGTCAGAAACTTTTCCCTGGGAATGAGGCAGCGCCTCGGAATCGCTGCCGCCCTGTTAAACAATCCTGAATTTCTTATTTTGGATGAACCTATCAACGGTCTTGATCCTAACGGTATCGTTGAAATCCGCAGACTCCTCAAAGACCTGAACCAAAAATACGGGATGACAATCTTAGTCTCCAGCCATATACTGGAGGAATTATACCAGACCGCTTCACAGTTCATCCTGATCCATAAAGGAAGGATCATTGATGAACTGTCAGGCCGAGAACTGGATGAACAGTGCAAAAGGCATATAGCCATCAAAACAAATCAGCCGCAGAACGCACTTCTGTCACTGGAAAAACACCTGCACACAGAGCATCTGCGCCTCATGCCCGACGGCACCATCCGCCTGTATGAGTATCTGGATGATATAGAAACGGTTGCCCGGACCCTGTCGGATTCCGGCATCCTCGTTACCACCCTGAATGTATCCGGAGATACTTTGGAAGATTATTTTTTGAGAAAGGTTGGTGCAGTATCCCATGCGCAGAATCTTAAAAGCTGAGTTTTATAAACTATGGCGAATGAAAAGTTTTTGGGGACTCTTGATCATTTCCTGTGCCCTGAGCTGTATTTTTCTGCTCGACGGATCGCCGCCCGCAAAATCACTGGATGTTTTCAATCACATCCTGTACACCGCTCCCCTGCTCTACGTCTTAATCATGATCTTCGGTGCGCTGTTCATCGGGTCGGATTTTGAAAACCGGACAATACAAAGCTATATTTCGGCAGGTCATAAAAGGGGGCACATCCTGCTGGTCAAGATCATCGTACACCTTACCGGATGTATTTCTATCCTCTGTCTTCCTCTGTTTGCAGGGGCAGCGGCAGGATGTATGCTGTTTGGAATCACCAGTGCCTCTTTATCGGCTCTTTTCCTCAAATCAATGCTGGCTATCTGGATCATATGCGCAATGGCCATGCTTCCCTGTCTTTGCGGATTTCTTTTCCAAGGCGTTGGAAAGACGCTGACTCTGCCGCTGGTCCTCTTTTTTGTCATGCTCTTTCTTTTAAACGGCCGGCACTATCCCCTTGTGGCAGCGGTTCTTCCGATGGGGCAGCTAAGGCTGCTGTGTTTCGATCAGCTGACAAGTTTAAATGTCTTTTTAACGAACTTTTTATGGATCTTTATCTGCTGTATTTGGGCTTATTGGAATTTTTCCCGAACAGATTTGAAATGAAAGAGGTGAAAGCATTGATCAATTTATTAAAGACTGAACGGTATTATTTTTTACACAACCGTACCTACTGGTGGAGCGTGATCATGATCTTTATGCTTGGCTTCATCACTGCGCCGGCTTACAGGTCAGAAATCTTCGGCCCCAAAGAAAAAATTGCCGAAAATCTTACAGATATACTAAACGGCATGGTGTATGACTCTACCTTCCTGCTGATTATCGTCTCCTGTATCCTGGCACTGGTCCTCGGCCAGGAATTTTCCTGGCGCACCGTTCAGCAGGAAATCGCCGCGGGACATTCCCGTCTCACAGTATTTATAAGCAAAATCATCGTATATCTCACCGCCTTTAATCTTCTGGCGTTGGTGTTTCCGGCTGCAGGCTGCATCAGAGAATCTATTTATTTTGGTATTCATGATCTGATCGGTTTCTTATCAGATTTTGTCAGGGCTGCGGCTGATTCCTTTCTGTTTAACAGTCCTGTCCTGCTGATTCCAATCTTTTTGTGTTTTGTTCTGAGAAATATGCCCAGGGCAATCTGTACCGCCGCTCTCCTCACCTTTGTGTTAAGTCTGTATCTGGGATACGGAATGATGCTGAACCTGCCGGTCCGCTTTCTGCCTTCCTTCCAGATCCGTCAAGTGATCAGCGGTACCGAAATACTTACCTTCGGGAGTCTTGCTGTTTCGCTGTGCTGGAGTACCGTTCTTCTCCTGGCATCCTGGAAAACATTCAGAAGCTGTGAACTGAAATAAAAGAAAGGAAAATCATATGAACCTCGTTCTATTCTTTCTCCTCATATTATCTGTCATTATATCTTTCAAATATTTTGCGCTGAAACGGCAGATAAACCACATGTCCCTTCAGATTGACCAGGTAACCTGCGGCAAAACCGAAAAAATGCTGGACTTGTCTCTGGCAGATCAGGACCTGGAACTGCTGGCGGCAAAAATAAACCGCTTTTTTGACTGTCAGCGCAAGTCGGCTGCAAAAGCCTTACAGCATGAAGAAGAACTGAAAAATTCCATAGCCAATATATCCCATGATCTGCGCACTCCTCTGACTGTGATCAATGGCCACCTCCAAATCCTGCAAAAGAGCCGGCTATTGCCTGATCAAAAGGACCGCATTGAAACTGCCCTGCGAAAAACCTGCCGTTTAAGAGAGCTGATCGATGTGTTTTATGATCTGTCCATTTTGGAGGCAGACCAAACAGAACCTGATTGGGAAGATCTCAATTTTTCTAACCTTCTGATCGATTTTCTGGCAGACAGTGCCCCATTATTTCAAAGCAGAAAGCTCTCTCCTCAAATCACAATGCCCGAATCCTCCGTCTTTGTAAAGGCAGACCGCAGCATGCTGGAACGTATTCTCCAAAATCTGCTGTCCAATGCAGTCCGCTATACGTCAGGGAGAATCTGTATCTGTCTTTCTCAGGACACGAGCCGCAATATAGTTTTTCAAATATCAAATACGGTATCTGACCCTGAAAAGATTCAGGTGAGCAGATTGTTTGAACGCTTCTACACAAAGGACCAGTCACGTCACAATGAAAGTACGGGACTGGGCCTTTCTGTTGTAAAAATTCTGGTTAATAAACTGCACGGTACTGTCGAAGCTTCGGTCGATGGAAATGTCCTGTCTGTTACAGCCGTTTTTAAAAGCTCATTTTAAATTAATGCTCCCCATGGTGTCCCCCGCTGCCGTGATGTCCTCCCTGCTGCCGGTCCTGGCTGTTTCCATGGCTGTTTTCATGACCTTCTTCACACTGTTTTGTATAATCCTTTATCTCACTGATGGAATGGTCCCTGCACTTTTCTACCGTTGCCGTCTGGTCCACCTTTTGAAGTTCCTTAATGGCAAGATACTTAGCCGGCGTTACGTTCAAATGGTGTGATTTTTTCTTCAGTCGTTTTGATACGGCATACACCTCCACATTCTGCCTGCCGCCATGTTCACTGATGCATTGGTCAATCTCGGTCTGCAAAGTTTTAATTTCTGAGGCTTTCTCACGGTCTTTTCCCTGTACTGTTACAGAGATCATTCCGTTCTGCTTTAAATAACCTTTTTCTTTTATCTTCTTCAAAATGAGAGCTACCGCATCTTTGTAGCTTTTATGTTTAAGATTCAGCTCAGAGAGTACTTCCTTTCCGTCTTTGTTATATGCAGACATCCGGATGACCCGGTCAAATCTGTTTACAGACAGTTCAATGGAGGGATTCACGTCCATATCAATATAACTGCTCTCCGAAAAATACATCTGAAAAGAACCGGCTCCAATAAAAAATATAAACGCTGCTGCCGCCACAGCAAGAGAAAATCTCTGAAAATTTCTCCTTGGCTTTGGCTTTTCGTTTAGCTTATTTAAAACTGATTCTCTGGTGCTTTGCTTTAATCCTTCTTCCGCCTTGATTTTTTCAAAGGATCTGCGTATATCATTCTTCAAAAAAGTCACCTCCTAAATCTTCATTAAGCTTTTTTCTTGCCCTTCCAAGCCAGGTATAAATCGTGTTCTCTTTTTTATGAAGAATCTGTGCAATTTCCGGCACTGTATATTCTTCATAATAAAAAAGATAAACTACATTTTTAAATTTAGTCGGCAGCTTTGTTACTGCATCAAAAACATCCAGATCCCTCTCCTGCAAAAAAATGGGTTCTTTGCTGATGCAGTCATAAGAGACTGCATTCCTCCGAAAAAAATTCTTCAGCACATCTTTACATCTGTTTACTGTGACCCTAATCAGCCAGGCTTTTTTGTGTTCTTCACTCTCAAAGCTGATGTCACTCTGCATATACTTTAAAAATACATCCTGAAATACATCTTCCACATCACTATAATTCTTTAAATGCATAAAACATATTTTTCTGAGCATATCAGAATATATCTCTATTGTATTTGTCAGGTCTGCTTCACTTCTCATCTCTGCCCTCCCAGGCGTCACTTTTTTCAGCTTTTATCTTATCTGTGATGTCTTCCGTGATGACTGCTTCTGTGGCTTTTTCTATGATGTCCGCTGTATCGTTTATGGGTATGTTTCTTTGTTATTTTACAACTTGAAACACCGCAGTTATAACGTTTAGCTTTCGTATGGTGCTTTTTCTTAGTATGATGCTTTACAGTTGTGTGATGTTTATGTGCACCTGTTTTTCTGCATGATTTTACAGAACAGACTGCCTGAACGGCAGGTTTCCTGGCTGACACATATTTTTCTGTCCCGCTTCCGGTAAAAGAAGATAATCCTTCTAAACATAAAATTCCTGTCGTAATAATCGCTGCAGATACTTTCATTTGATCCACCTTCTCTTTCTATATTTTTTAACGTTCTATCAATAATACGAATGACCGAAGGGAATCCTTTCATTTTTTATAATTTATTTTTTACATGCTGTAAGTATAATATAAGTTTGGTAAAGTTCCAAATTATTTTGTATAACATTTTGACCAGTTTTCCGGCTTGCTGTCTCAGAGATGTAAGATTTTCTAACTTTCAGCAAAGCCTCTCCGGCGGCCCGTTCGGAACTCGCTGACGCTCAAACAGCCTCACTGCGCACTGCGCACCGCCTCAAAGCCTTTGCTGAAAGAAGAAAAACTAACATCTCTTCGAATGCAAGGCCTCCAAATTGGTCAAAATGGACGTAATATCTGCTGGAGCAGGCTGCTTAAAAACAAACGGTGCCTGCTCCAGCAGATAATATGTCCGCATTCTAAGAGTCGAACGGAAATCGTGTAGAAAATGTCATATGTTATAGTGTTTTTGGTATAAATTGTGGTATATTAATATATATTGCCATCAATTGTATGCACAAATGGAAGGTAACTTTATATTTAACAAAGAGGAGGTATTTATGAAAAAGAAATTGTTTTGTATGATTCTGGTATTCTCTATGATAATACCAACACTTGTGATCCCGGCAGCCGAGTCTTGTCAGCACGAGTGGAGTGAATGGGATACTACGACTGAACCTACATGCAGTGATACCGGAGAAAAATCCCGCTGGTGTTATCTTTGCTATGAAAGCCAGACTAAAACTATCCCTGCAACAGGTGATCATTTATGGGATGACTGGTATACCGTAAAAAAACCAACCATCCATAAAACAGGTCTGAAACAGCGCGAGTGTCTTGAATGTTATAAAAGACAGTCAAAGAAAACTGCAAAATTAAAACCGTATGTAAAGTTTACGAAGAAAACCGTAAAATTAAAAGTCTCTAAAACCTACAAACTGAAAATAAAATATGCAAAAGGTGATTCCGTAAAAAAATGGAAATCCAGCAATAAGAAGATTGCCACTGTCTCAAAAAAGGGAAAAGTAAAAGCAAAAAGAAAAGGCACTGCCAAGATCACAGTGACTATGAAGTCCGGCAAAAAAGCAACCTGCCGGATTAAGGTTTCTCCTAAAAAGAAGTCTTCAAAAAAGAAACATACAGAAACAGTTTACTGGACTCCCGGAGGTTCTGTATACCACAGTACCATAGACTGCCCGACTCTGGGCCGTTCCAGGACGATTTATCATGGCTCCCTGTCTTCCTGTCCTAAGAGCAGGCCCTGCAAAGTCTGCTACTAACCAGCTTCTCATACAAAAAGAAGAAAATAAAAAAATGGCTTATTTATGTGTTTCAAACATATCTAAGCCATTCTTTTTTTATTACTTAGGAAAGACCTTGTCACGCTAATGCGTGAAAGTCTTTCCTAGTATCATTCAAAAAAAGAGCACGTAAACACGCGCTCTTTGCGATGGACTAGGCGGGAATCGAACCCGCGTCCAAAAACCCATCCCCTCAGGCATCTCCCATTACAGTCTCTGTATTGACATTCCCTCCATACTGCTCCCAGAGACAGGATCAGTACTTCAGTAGCTTCATAAATACTTCATCTGCCGCAAAGCTTAAACAGACGAGGGTTCTACATTATTTGAAGCCTAATGACAGGCTGTAGATGACCTGTCACAGACTACTGCTGCCCTTAGGCTGCAGCGTACGCTAATTTATTATCTGCGTTTAATTTAAGTTTACACCGTAACGTGGTCTCTCCGAATGGCTTCCCGAGCTTCAGAATCCCTGTCGAAACCAGTACTAGCCCGAATATTTCCTTATATAGTATAACCCATTTTTTGTGAAAAAGTCAATAAAAGAAATGGATTAGGCCAAAAACACCGCATAAACGAAGACCAACAGTGAAATATGAACAGGATAAAACAAATAAAAAAAGTATTTCATCCCTTTTCCTTTCACTCCATGGTATGTTTGGAGAACCAGTATTGTGCCAAGGCAAAAAAATAATTTAATGAAATAAGAGGGAAGCATATATAAATCAAACCCATAAGATAAGATATCTTCTGCGGGAATCCGTATGCCATAAAGCAAGAAAATGATGATTCCGAGGGCCGTAAATTTCTGCTTTTTCTCTCTAAAAAAATAACACGCAAATACAGCCATAACCCCGTACATATCATAATCCGTGTGCAGCACCCAAGCGATTCCCGCACAGAGTACAGCGGCCAACAGACCAATCCATCCTTTGCCCCGCTTCTTCATCTCTTCATATGCAAAGCAAGCACATGTCCCCAGCAGCAGTGTAAATAAAACATTGGTAAATCCAAACTGCAGTTTCAGGGTTTCTCCTTCTATAGTATCTACAAGATACTGAAATGGAATCTCTGACAGAACTGCAAATACCAAAAGGTTTCTTAGATAGCGGAATCTATGCTTTGTATACCGACAGGACTCTGCACAGAAAAATGCAAAAATAAAAAATGACATAGAGGTAATGCCGAACAGCAGAGTGACAATGTTATAACATATTTCTTCCCCCAAATGAAGCCATACGCTCAGTCCACTTACGATCCAAAAGAAACATATTTTATATGCATGGTCCAAAAACATCGTGATGGCCCCAAAAGTTTTAAGTTGAAATGCTGTATATTCTTTATATATTATCATAATCACAATTCCTTCTCACACTGGCAGAATCACCGGTTATGCAGCCTCAAATACCGTGTCAGGATTTGATCTAACAGCCTGATGTCAATGGGTTTTGGCATAAACCCGTCAAACCCCTCTTTCTTAAACAACTCCTGTGCTTCTTTCGTCACATTGGCTGTTAACGCTATGACCGGAACCGCCCTCTTTTTTTCATTCGGCAATGAACGGATCACTTTTAATGTTTCAACACCGTCCATCTCAGGCATCATATGATCTAAAAAAATAAGATCATAGTCCACTTCCGTCACCGCCTGCACAGCCTGCTTTCCGGAGTCTGCACAATCAATCTGCATCTGGTACGGAGCCATCAGTGCCTCCGCCACTCCCAGATTGATCTGGTTATCGTCGACAAGCAATATTTTTGCCTCCGGGATCGGCCGTATCATGGAACTATCAAATTGGCCGGCTGTCCGAAAGACCTTCTTTTCAGAATACATCATATCTTCCAGTCCAAAGCAAAACAGCGGAGAATAAACAGCCGGCTTCTGAATCCCATATGCGTCTTCTTCCTGGCGCAGAAGTACGATACCTTTCACCGGACCACACCGCTTCACTATAAAATATTATACCATGGATCACTGTAAATGTGTGTGGGGGGGAGGTTTCCTTAAAAAAATACCCCATTCTGCAGCATGCCGTCTCCGGCATATACAGAATGGGAATCTTTTATTCTTCTTCTCGTCTTGTCTCCGGACACAGGCTGTGCCTATCCGTTGGATTTCTCTTTTCATAATCTTTAAAACTGTAATCCATGTCCACTTCGCCCCGGATGCCTCTGACCCTTCCGGAATCGGAATACTGCCACATATCAACATCATCCACTCCAAGAACATGCTGGTATTTCGCCAGCCAAAGTTCATATTCTCTGAGACGCCGTATGTCAAAATAATCCTCTAAATCAGAGAGATTTGTATAAAACATCGGTCTGTATCCGGATCTTCGGATCTCATCACAGAACTCTCTTGTAAAGTCTGTTGCAAGATCTTTTGTGATCGTAACACCATGTTCTCTCGCATAATCAATGGAATCTTCTTCAAAATCAAAAGCTACTGGGTATTCAACCCGATACCTTCTGATGATCTCTACACATTGTTTCGCCTCTCTTCTAGCCATCTCTCTTGTATATGCATAACTGAACCAGTAGATTCCGAGTGGGATTCTCTCACGATTGCACTCTCTTGCATTCCGTTCAAACTCCTGATCTATATTTCCATCGCCGAATCCTGCTCTGACCATTGCAAATTCTATCCTGTCTTCTCTGACTCTTCTCCAGTCAATCCGGCCGTCGGCATAGCTTACGTCAATACCCTTCCTTCTGTGCATACTGTCCTCCTGTCTTTTTGTAATTATAGTATGCTCCAAAGAAAGTGCCGTTCCATTGTCCTAACCCAGATTTCTGACCTTAAAGTCTCTCATCGCTTCTCTTTGCTGATCTTTCTTTGCGATATCCTGTCGTTTATCATACAATTTCTTACCGCGGCACAGTCCGATCTCAACTTTGACCAGACTTCCTTTAAAATAAACCCGCAGAGGAATCAATGTATAGCCTTTTCTGTTTACTTCCGACATCATCCTTGTAATCTCGGAACTGTGCATTAAAAGCTTCCTCTCTCTGAGAGGGTCTTTGTTGAAGATATTTCCCTTCTCATAAGGGCTGATATGCATCTGTTTCACAAAAACTTCTCCATTGTCAATGCTGATAAAGGCTTCCTTGATACTGCAGTGTCCCTGCCTCATAGATTTTACTTCTGTCCCAAACAATACGATGCCTGCCTCAACCGTCTCCTCGACAAAGTAATCATGACGTGCCTTTTTGTTATTCGCAATCAGCTTTGTTCCGCCCGTCTTCGCCATGTTCATCCTC
Organism: Anaerostipes sp. CAG:276; assembly: GCF_000432215.1. NCBI lineage: Bacteria > Bacillati > Bacillota > Clostridia > Lachnospirales > Lachnospiraceae > Anaerostipes > Anaerostipes sp. CAG:276. Next base: position 16,671 of record NZ_FR889207.1, on the reverse strand, counting down.
CTCAATCATCTCAAAATCAATATTCTTCAAAATCTTATCGACTCCGGCTACAACGATCTCTACCGGCTGTCCCAGCTTCCACTTACGCCCTGTCCTCTCTCCTGTCATAGAATAGGACGACTCATCATAATTGTAATAATCCCCGGGCAGCTTGGACACATGGACCATTCCCTCGATCGTGTTCGGAAGTTCCACATAAATGCCCCATCCGGTCACTCCCGAGATCACGCCTTTGTACTGCTGTCCGATATGGCGTTCCATATACTCTGCTTTTTTCAGTTTTTCTACTTCCCGCTCCACTTCATCTGCCCGCCGTTCCATCTTGGACGACTGCTCTGAGACTTTTGTGAGTATAGACTCGTAATGCCGGATTCTTTTGGCATTGAGCTTTCCCCTAAGAGTTTCTTTGATGATCCTGTGAATCTGCAGGTCCGGATACCTTCGGATCGGCGAGGTAAAATGACAGTAATAGCTTGTAGATAATCCGAAATGTCCTGAACTCTCGGTTGTATACCTGGCCTGTTTCATAGATCTCAGGGTGAGCCTGCTGATCAGCGCCTCCTCCGGAGTGCCTTCCACCTTTGTCAGAAGTTTCTGTATCTCTTTCGGATGGATTTCATCTTTTTTAAGCTTCAGAACGATCCCAAAATTTTCAAGAAATGTCCTGAGTTTCTTGACTTTTTCTCCATCCGGATTGTCGTGGGTACGATACACAAATGGTATTTCCTGCCAGTAAAAATTCTCTGCTACCGTTTCATTCGCGAGAAGCATGAAATCTTCAATGATCTTAGTTGCCTTATTCCTCTGGGACGGAATCACGTCGACTGCCTTTCCGTCATCATTCAGTACAATCTTCGATTCAGGAAAATCAAAATCCACGCTTCCCCGTTCATGTCTCACCTCACGTAAAATGTCAGAAAGCTCTTTCATCTGCTCGAACATCGGAACAAGTTTTTCATATCTCTTCCGCTCTTTTTCATCCCCGTCCAGAATCAGTGCCACACTTGTGTATGTCATGCGTTCATCCACATGGATGACAGTTTCGGCAATGCGGTGTCCCTTGAGATTTCCTTTCTTGTCAAGATCCATGATACAGCTCAGTGCCAGCCGGTCTGTGCCTGCATTCAAAGAGCAAATGCCATTGGAAAGCTGATGAGGCAGCATCGGTATGACCCGGTCCACCAGATAGACACTGGTCCCTCTTTTCAGTGCTTCCTTATCCAGTGCAGAGTTTTCCTTCACATACTCGGAGACATCTGCGATATGGACGCCCAGCTGATAGCCTCCGGGTGTTTTGGTCAGTGTGATCGCATCATCCAGGTCCTTGGCATCTTCTCCGTCTATGGTCACCGTCTGCCAGTCCCTCAAATCCAGCCGTCCTTCCAGTGAAGATTGTTCAATGGCCGAAGGCACTGCTCCCACTTCTTTTTCGACATCTTCCCCAAACTCCGTCGGAATATTGTATGCCTTTACAATGGATAAGATATCCACTCTGGGATCGTCCCTGTGACCTAGAACCTCCAGTATCCTGCCCTCCGGACTTTTTCCTAAATCTCCGTAGTCAACAATCTTTACAAGGACCTTAAATCCATCGGTAAGATTTCCGCACTCCTCTTTCGGAATGAAAATGTCACTGTCAAATCTCAAATTATCCGGAACCACAAATCCATAACTTTTACATTTTTCAAATGTACCGACTATTTCGGTCATCCCCCGTTCCAGAATCTTTACAATTCTGGCTTCTTTGCGCCTGCCGTTCCTGGCCCGTTCCTCCGTAACTTCAATCTGTACTGTATCTTCATGGAAGGCTCCGTTCATATCATTTTCATTGATATAAAAATCGTCTTCTTCTCCTTCCACCGAAACAAATCCGAATCCCTTCTGGGTACATACAAACGTTCCGGTCAGAGTCTTCTTTGACACCGGGCTGTATTTTCCTCTCTTAGAGACTTCCACAACTCCCTCATCAACGAGTTCATGAAGAATCTGAACAAACTCTTTTCTGTCTTCCGGCTCTACCTGCAGTAAATAGCCGATCTCTTTTTGTTTCATAGGCTGATAGTGTTTATCATAAATCAGATCTCTGATTCTTTTTTTTCTTTTATCAAATAATTCCTTTTCCATTATCTTTCCTTTACTTTCTGCAAAAATGCTGTACGATTCGGAGCATTTCTCATTCCACAGGAAGGTACGCAGAACTTTGCTGCGGAATAAAAAAACACTTCTTAAACATTATCTGCTTAAAGAAGTGTTTCCATTCTAAAGAAATCTGGAACAAAGGAGCGCTGCTGTCACAAAAAAGATGACGGTAAACAGGGTTGTCGCTTTTATAATGTTCCCTTCTCTGGAACGGCCTTTGTTTTTGCTCCAATATGTGCCGGAGGTTGTAGATCCTGTCAGCGATCCCAATCCAGCTTCTTTTCCTTCTTGCATCAATACTAATATGATTAGAACAACGCACGATATTAAAAATAATATAGTTAATGCCGTCTTCATTGCTTCTTCCTCCTAATGTTTCTGCTCACTGCTGATTATTCTAGCACACCTTACCATAAAATGCAAGGATCCGTTTAAATCTCACTTTTTCTTAACGGAAATCTGTGTATAGATGCGCTTTCCTCTGACTTCGCGAAAGCCTTTCAGCCGGAACTGATACTTCTTTTTTGGATTGATTTTTTTCTTCTCAAAGCGGATTGTTCCTCCTCGGGATGTCTCCTTCACTTTTTTATATTTCCCTGACCCTGTTTTCATCTCCACCACATAGCCCTGGTATCCGCTGATATTTGAGTATGTGACCCGTATACTATTTAACGGTTTCCCTCCTTTTGCCTTTCGCATCTTATCATACCGGCGTTTTTTATTCTTCACCCGGTACGGTTTTACTTTAAAATAATATTTACTTCCAGATTCAAGAAGAAGCGTTGCCTTTGTCTGATTTTTTACGGTTTTTACTTTTTTATATCTGCCCTTCTTTCCTCTTTTGGCGTAAATGACGTAACCCGAGCGTCCTTTTGTTTTTTTCCATGAAACCCTGATTTTGGCTTCTTTTACTATATAATAAGTCATAGGTTTTGTTGGTTTCGGCTTTACAGATGTATTTTTTTGCGAACTCGTTGTAGCTGTGAATGAATTCCCTATATTCCCTGACTCAGGACTTCCTGTATCTTTAAAAAATATTCCCAATCCATTACTGCAATTCACTGCCCCATAGACAGCTGTATCGGCCACGGCAAATTTACATTCAGAATCTTCGGCAGCTTTCGTTATATAACTCCCCAACTGAGACCATGTTTCATTTTTTCTGACATAACATTTTGCTGTTTTTTGTCCGTCTTCCAATCTTCCGATCATTAATTTTCCCTGATACATTGACAGAGAGCAGCCGCTTCCCTTGGCAAATTGTGATGTATCGATATCTTTCCACTGTTTTCCGTCATACTCATACAAGTCAATTCCACCCACACCTGCACTGCTGACATAGATACGGCCGGCATCTGAACAGCAGCCGAAAGTATTGGCATCCGTATTAATTTTTCTTAAAAGAGACCATTTCCCATTCACATACTCTTTTACCTGAAGATCAGTATTTCCAAGTATATCTCTGAAAGCTAACACCGGTTTCCCCTGATATAAAGCCATCACTGGCTCAGCAATCGCTGTCAGTCCTCCAGAGACAGTTCCCAAATCTGCAACAGATTTGCCCGTGACCCTTTTGGCTGTCAGCCTGTCTCCTTCATCAAATGCAGTATAAAAACTCTGGTTATCAGCAGCCACAGCTATCTTACCATTTCCTGTGCCTGCAGATGTAAAGATCCGGTTCCATGACCCATTTTCAAATCTGCTGATCACCGTGTGAAATTCTCTTCCTTCTAAATATACAGCATAAATATCATTCCCAACAGCTGCAAGCTTCGGAGAATAAGCATTCGGTATCGTGCCTCCTGCTTCCGTCCAGACATTTCCGGCTCTTTTTTTGACCTCTATTCCATGTTGGTTTTCTGCGGCAAAATATACATCTCCATTTTTAGAAGAAATAATATCATATCTGCCTGTACCCGCTTTCGCAAAAGTACGGTTCCACAGTGATAATTCTTCATAATCGGGCATTGTCATCCGAAAGGTAATAGAATCAGCCGCTTCTCCAACCTGATCGATCACAATACCGCTGTTGTTCCCGTCAGAATAGGTAATTGTATTATCTTTCACTCCTTTTGACCAATCAGAAGTACCGAAACTCGTTCTCCCGCTATTTTTTGATAAAAATGCTTCACTCACATTATCCCTGTTCTCCGGACGAAATACATACAGATAATCGTCTCCTGCTATATTTCCCACTTCCTCCTTTGTAGTATCCACCCGATAAATAATCAGACCGCTGCCTGGAATCTTTGCATCCAGTTCCTCTGAAATTGATTCCCCTTTTTTCCTGTATTCCACTACAAAGAATTCTGTATCTGACATAGGACTTTTTATGACAAAAGAATAATCTTTTCCCTCTGTTCCAAGGGTATACAGCGTATAAGTTCCTGATTTATTTTGTTCCGGAAGATCGATCCAGCCTAACTGCTTCCTCTGCCAGCTCAGAGGATACTGAAGATACATGGAATTCCTCGCCATGACATCCCAGGTATCAACCGGATAATTTATGGCTCCTTCCGAATTTTGGTTCCGGTATAAATCCGGAAGACCAAGCGTGTGCAGAAATTCATGGCAGATCAATCCCTGCTTCTCCACCGTACTCCACAGATTACCCGTGTTTATCAAAACGTAGGGTCCTACATACTTTCCATTTAGGGTTATATTTCCCGAACTATCTGCTTTATGTGGATAAAATACAGAGTCTCTGCTGAAATTTGCCTCATGATGAACCAGGATCATGACATTATCTACTATCTGATCTCCATCAAGATCCACCTTTTCTGAAGGACTGATGATTTTCCCAGCCTTGTCAACTGTCTCTTGCAAAAAACTGGCTTCTCCTGCGTAGCTGTCATAATAATCCATGCTGTGTTCCATTGTGATGGGAACAATTTTTATACCATTATACTGAGGAAACATATTCTTGATTTTCAATTTTCCTTCCGAAACTGCGTCTATGTAAGTAGCCAGGGAGGAGCGGTTGCGTTCTCCCCTTCCATTTAAAATCCGCTCATATGCCGCAAACCCTGTCAGTAGTTCTGAGCCTTTGTCATAAGTCAGTCTTTCCTGATGAGTGTTAAAAAAATCTGCTGTTTCATCCTCCGGAAACTGTACAAACAGGACAACGTTGCACCGCTGTCCTGTTTTCTCTGAGGTCTGTTCTCCATATACAGAAATATTCCAAGTAAGAAGCAGGCAGACTGCCATGATCCACGATAAAACTTTTTTATAATTTCTCATCTTCCGCCCCTCCCGCAGTGAAATATTCTTTTCTTTTATTATACCTTATCGCGCGAAACGCGTCCACCCGAAGGGTATAAAATACGGTGTGCCCTGCGAGTATACTATTGTCGTTCTATAAATACAATCCATACCGCTTGCAGGCTCCCAATTCTTCTTCAATTCTCAGCAGACGGTTGTATTTTGCTGTCCGGTCAGAACGGCAGGGGGCTCCTGTTTTAATCAGTCCGCTGTTTGTCGCCACTGCGATATCCGCGATTGTTGTATCCTCTGTCTCTCCGGACCGATGAGAAATGATTGTTTTATATCCTGCCCTTTTTGCAGTCTCTATGGCATCCAGGGTTTCTGTCAGTGTCCCGATCTGATTCGGCTTGATCAGGATACTGTTTGCCATATCATTCTCAATACCATCTGTCAGACGTTTCTTATTTGTAACAAATAAGTCGTCGCCTACCAGAAGTATTTTTTCTCCCAGACGGTATGTGAGTACTTTCCATCCGGGCGCGTCTTCCTCATTTAATCCGTCTTCAATGGAAAAGATCGGATAATGTTCGGTGAGCTGTTCATAATATTGAACCATTTCTTCAGAATTTCTCCGAATCTCTTTTCCGGTCATCTGGCTCTCACCCGGGAAATAATAAACATCCTCATCTTCATCATAAATTTCTGACGCAGCACAGTCCATAGCAATCATGATCTGTTCCCCTGCCTTATAGCCCGCATTTTCAATGGCTTTTACCAGCAGGTCCAATGCCGCCTCCGAGCTTTCCAGGTTCGGTGCGAAACCGCCCTCATCTCCAACCCCGGTGCTCAGATGATTTTCTTTTAGAATACTCTTTAACTTATGATAAATCTCTGTTCCCATCATCAGCGCTTCTTTGAAGGTCTCTGCTCCAATCGGAGCAATCATAAATTCCTGAAAATCTACCGTGTTATCTGCATGCTTTCCTCCGTTTAAGATATTCATCATCGGAACCGGCAGCTTACACGCGAAACTTCCCCCTAAATACTGATACAGCGGAATGCCCAATCCGTTTGCGGCAGCTCTGGCAGTGGCCAGTGAGGCTCCAAGGATGGCATTTGCCCCAAATTTTTCTTTATTTTCTGTTCCATCCGCTTCAATCATAATCTGATCGATCTCAATCTGGTTCAATGCATTTTTTCCTACCAGACGGTCTGCGATACGATGATTCACGTGATTGACCGCTGTTTCTACTCCCATTCCTCCATAGCGTTTTTCACGGTCACGAAGCTCTATCGCCTCAAATTTACCCGTGGAGGCTCCGGACGGCACCAGTGCGGTTCCAAAATGTCCGTTGGACAGCAATACCTCCACTTCCACCGTAGGGTTTCCTCTTGAGTCTAAAACTTCTCTTCCTATCACATCTTCTATTGACAAGCCATATTTCAACACATTCACATCCTTTACAAGTAATTAGTAGTATTTTATCCAGATTGATGAAAATCCATACATTGAAATACAAAAAGAAAGCAGTATGCTTTCAATACATACTGCTTTCCGTTATATCAATATTTATTTTACTAACAAAGATTTTCCGGTCATATCTTCCGGCTGCTCAAGTCCCATCATTTCGATCAGCGTCGGCGCGATATCCGCCAGGCATCCGCCCTCTCTCAATTTCACACCGTCCTTATAATTTACTAAAATAAACGGTACCTGGTTGATTGTATGGGCTGTAAACGGAGCTCCTGTCACATAATCCACCAGCTGCTCTGCATTCCCGTGGTCAGCACAGATAAACATCTGTCCGTCTGTCTTTTTGATGGCTTCTACCGCTCTGCCCACACATCCGTCCACAGTCTCAATCGCTTTTACTGCCGCATCACAGATGCCGGTGTGTCCAACCATATCCGGGTTTGCAAAGTTAACGATGATCACATCATACTGGTCAGACTCGATAGCTTCCACAAGTTTGCTGCCCACTTCCATGGCGCTCATCTCCGGCTGCAGGTCATAAGTTGCCACAGACGGTGACTTCACAAGGATTCTCTCCTCTCCTTCATTCGGGACTTCTACGCCTCCGTTGAAGAAAAAGGTAACGTGTGCATACTTCTCTGTCTCGGCCAGACGAAGCTGTTTCAACCCCTGTTCTGCCAGGAATTCACCAAATGTATTCTTAATCTCTACTTTGTGGAATGCCACCAGCTTATTTGGAATTGTAGCATCGTATTCTGTAAAGCATACATAAGTTGTCTTAAAGTAACCGTTTGGACGCTCAAAGCTGTCAAATTTGTCATCACAGATTGCCCTGGTGATTTCTCTTGCCCGGTCCGGGCGGAAGTTAAAGAAGATGACAGAATCATTTTCTTTGATCGTGGCAGTCGGTTCTCCATTTTCAGTAATAACAGTCGGCAGAACGAACTCATCGTTCACTTCTTCTTTGTAGGAATCCGCGATGGCATCCACGGCGGAGTCTTTCATTACACCTTCTCCCATAACAAGAGCTTTGTATGCTTTCTCCACACGGTCCCAGCGGTTATCGCGGTCCATTGCATAGTAACGTCCGGAGACAGTGGCAACCTTTCCTACACCGATCTCTTTCATCTTTGCTTCCAGCTCTTCTACAAATCCTTTTCCGGAAGTAGGTGCTGTATCACGTCCGTCTAAAAATGCATGTACATAGACTTTTTCAATATTATTTCTCTTTGCGAGTTCTAATAATCCATACAGATGTGTATTGTGGCTATGTACCCCGCCATCAGATACTAATCCCATTGCATGAAGTGCACTTCCATTCTTCTTACAGTTTTCTACTGCCTGGAGCAGCGCTTCGTTCTCAAAGAAATCTCCATCCTGGATCTCTTTTGTGATTCTTGTCAGCTCCTGATATACGATTCTTCCGGCACCCATATTCAAGTGTCCCACTTCAGAATTTCCCATCTGCCCTTCCGGAAGGCCTACTGCCATGCCGGATGCATTTCCCGGAACAAACGGGCATGTCTTCATCAGTTCGTCCATGACCGGTGTATTGGCTGGCG
>NZ_FR889207.1:0-8279 GCF_000432215.1 Anaerostipes sp. CAG:276 | reverse complement strand
GTGTATTGGCTGCCGCAATCGCGTTGCCTTCTTTCTTATCATTCAATCCGTAACCATCTAAAATCATTAAAACGGTAGGTTTCTTGCTCATTATTATCTCCTTTATCTTCATTGGCTGTCAATTTATAATCCGTTAATATTATAACGATTTTTGATAATTAATTCAACCTGAGAATTGATATTTCGTCACAGCAGATTCTTATATTCTCTTCGTCCGTCAAAGATTGCGTAGATGATCACTTTTTGATGAATCTCTTCAATCTTATAGAAAATCAGATGTCGCTCGATAATCAATACCCTGTATCCCTGTCTTTTTAAAATAGAATATCTTGGAACCTTTCCGCTGTAAGGAAAATCTCCAAGCCGAATCACTGCCTTCTCAATTTTGTCTAAATAAGAATTCGCAATATTAATATCTCCGGAATTATCTGCTATATAAAAAATAATATCCCTCAACTGGTCCTCAAACTTATCTGTCCGCAATATATGATACTGCATATTCTATCTCCCTGCATTGAGCGCAGCCCGAATATCATCGAACGTTCCCTGTACTGTATCTATTCTTCCGTTTTTTACATCTTCTTCTGCTTCTGCTAAAGATCTCAATAATTCCAGCTCCGCAGTCATTTGATTATACTGCTGTAATCCTAAGACCACTGTATCTCCCCGCCCATTGACCGTAATAACGACCGGTTCTCTCGACTCTCTGCACTTCTTTGAAATTTCACTGTAATGATTTCTTAAATCCGATGATGGCCTTATCTCTGCTTTCACTTGATCACCTTCTTTCTCTATAGTCATATTATATCTTAATTTGCCTATAAATACAACTTTCAAAACGGCTGGATCATCTTCTACATGCAGCAAAAAGTCCAGTGAATATACTGAAACAGCATATTCACTGGACAAACAAAATTCCAATACTATTATTTGTAGTTTACAATCTTACCAAAGTCCGGTTTTAAAGAAGCTCCTCCGACTAATCCTCCGTCGATGTCGTCCTGTGCGAATAATTCCGGTGCGCTTGCAGCAGACACTGAACCGCCGTACTGGATGCGGATGGCGTCAGCAGTAGCCTGATCATACACTTCTGCGATACACTCACGGATCGCTTTACAAACTTCCTGAGCCTGCTCTGTTGTTGCAACTTTTCCTGTACCGATTGCCCAGATTGGCTCGTAAGCGATAACAGCAGTCTTTGCCTGATCTGCAGTCACACCCTGGAATGCAATCTTGATCTGCTGGCGAACAAAGTCAATGGTTACGCCCTGTTCTCTCTGAGCAAGAGTTTCTCCGCAGCAAACGATCGGAGTGATTCCGTGTTCAAAAGCTTTTAAAACTTTTTTATTAACCGTCTCATCTGTCTCAGCGAAATATTCTCTTCTCTCTGAATGTCCGATGATGACATATTTTACACCTAAGTCCGTCAGCATGTTTGGAGCGATCTCTCCTGTGTAAGCACCGCTCTCTTCATAGTACATGTTCTCAGCACCGATGTTGATGTTGCTTCCTTTTGCAGCTTCGATCGCTGCCGGAATACAGATTGCCGGTACGCAGAATACTACATCAGATGTTTCACTCGCTACCAATGGCTTTAATTCGTTTACTAAAGCTACGGTCTCGCTAGGTGTTTTGTTCATTTTCCAGTTTCCTGCTACGATTGTTTTACGCATAATGGTATACCCTCCGATTACTTTCCTTGATAGTTAAAATACTTATTTATCATTTGCCGCTGCAACACCCGGTAATTCTTTTCCTTCCAGGAATTCCAGAGATGCACCGCCGCCTGTGGAAATATGTGTCATCTTATCACCGAAACCAAGCTGGTTTACTGCTGCTGCGGAATCTCCTCCGCCGATGATCGTTGTAGCATCAATCTCAGCCAGTGCCTCTGCAACTGCCACAGTTCCTGCCGCAAAGTTCGGCATCTCGAAACATCCCATAGGTCCGTTCCATACAACTGTCTTTGCATCTTTTAAGGCATCCGCAAATAATGCTCTTGTCTTCGGTCCGATGTCAAGTCCCTGCCATCCTGCTTCAATTCCGCCTCTCTCTACGGTCTTGATGTTGGCGTCATTGGAGAAGTCATCTGCCACTACGGTATCAACAGGGATCAGCAGGTTCACACCTTTTTCTTTTGCTTTATCCATCATTTCTTTTGCATAGTCTAAGTAGTCAGCTTCCAGTAAGGAATCTCCGACTTCTTCTCCCAATGCTTTCATGAATGTATAAGCCATACCGCCGCCAATGATCAGTGTATCAACCTTGTCTAAAAGATTGTTGATAACAGAAATTTTAGAGGAAACCTTGGCTCCTCCTAAAATCGCTACCATAGGGCGTTCCGGATTGTTGACTGCATTTCCTAAGAAATCGATCTCTTTCTGCATTAAGTATCCTACAACTGCAGTGTCTACGAACTGTGTAACTCCCACGTTTGAACAGTGAGCCCTGTGAGCAGTTCCGAAAGCATCATTTACAAATACATCGCAGAGGCCTGCAAGTTCTTTGCTGAATTCTTCCCCGTTCTTTGTCTCTTCTGCTCTGTAACGTGTATTCTGGAGTAAAATGACATCTCCGTCCTGCATTGCATCTGCTGCTGCTTTCGCATTCGGTCCTACAACGTTATCGTCTGCTGCAAACTTTACTTCCTGACCTAATAACTCACTCAAACGTGCTGCTACCGGTGCAAGAGATAATTCCGGTTTTGGCTCTCCTTTCGGTTTTCCTAAATGAGAGCAGAGAATGAGTTTTCCGCCGTCTGCGATTAACTTCTTTAATGTAGGAAGGGCCGCAACCAAACGGTTTTCATCTGTGATCTTTCCGTCCTGAAGCGGAACGTTGAAGTCACAGCGCACTAAGACTTTCTTTCCTTTTACGTTGATATCATCTACTGATTTTTTGTTTAACATGTTCTTTCCTCCTGGGATTTCTTATAGGATTAAATCGAATGCCTATCCTGTCGGATCGCTTTCTTAAAATACAAGAAACAGGTCCGGTCCAAAAAGACCGGACCCGTTTGAGTCTTTATAACTGCACTGAATCGCGAAGCTTGTCCGCATCCACAATTATGCTAATTCTGCAAAGTATTTGATTGTTCTTACCATCTGGCTTGTGTAAGAGTTTTCATTGTCATACCAAGAAACTACCTGAACTTCGTATAATCCGTCACCAACTTCAGTAACCATTGTCTGAGTTGCATCGAATAAAGAACCATATTTGATTCCGATGATGTCAGAAGATACTAATTCTTCTTCTGTGTATCCGAAAGACTCTGTAGCTGCTGCTTTCATAGCTGCGTTGATTCCGTCAACAGTTACGTTGTCACCCTTAACTACTGCTGTTAAGATTGTTGTAGATCCTGTCGGAACCGGTACACGCTGAGCAGATCCAATTAATTTTCCGTTTAATTCTGGAATAACTAATCCGATAGCTTTTGCTGCTCCAGTAGAGTTAGGAACGATATTAACTGCTGCAGCACGTGCTCTTCTTAAATCACCTTTTCTCTGAGGTCCGTCAAGAGTCATCTGATCTCCTGTGTAAGCATGTACTGTTAACATGATACCAGACTGAACCGGTGCATACTTGTTAAGAGCATCAGCCATAGGCGCTAAGCAGTTTGTTGTACAAGAAGCTGCTGAGATGACTGTGTCTTCTTTTGTCAATGTTTCGTGGTTTACATTGTATACGATAGTTGGAAGATCGTTTCCAGCTGGCGCAGAAATAACAACTTTCTTAGCTCCTGCCTGAACGTGTGCAGATGCTTTGTCTTTAGATGTATAGAATCCTGTACATTCTAATACAACGTCTACGTCTAATTCTCCCCAAGGAAGTTTTGTTGCGTCTGCTTCTGCATAGATTTCAATTTCTTTTCCGTCTACTACGATTGAAGATTCTTTTGCTTCTACTTTGTCAGCTAATGCATATCTTCCCTGTGCAGAATCATACTTTAATAAGTGTGCTAACATCTTAGGATTTGTTAAATCGTTGATTGCTACAACTTCATAACCTTCAGCTCCGAACATCTGTCTGAATGCAAGACGTCCAATACGTCCAAATCCATTAATCGCTACTTTTACTGCCATCTCAATTCCTCCTAAGTCTTGAATGAATAATTTAATGTTGTCTGTCAATTGTCAATCTATTGACAAACTTCCTTTTTATTTTAAACAATATGTCCAAAAATATCAAGTCTATTTTAGCATTTCTCTCATGTATACAAAATCATATCTTTGTACAAGATTACCAAAAGCTTTATTTCTCATTCTCATCAATGATATAATTGGCAATATTGTCTGCATAGTCAGAAATACGCTCCAGACTTGTCATCATATCAATATAGATCACACCAGCCTCCGGCAGGCAGGATTCCCGTTCCAGCCGTTTAATATGCTGTTTCCGGTACTGTTTTTCTATTCTGTCTACTTCTTCCTCTCCCTGAATGGCCTGTTTCGCAATTTCCACATCATCTTTCTCAATCGCTCTGATGGCATAATCAAATGTTTTAATGACCTGTGCCGTCATTTTGTGCAATTCGTCCTTTGCCAGATCAGAAAATGCAATTTTGTCGTCATGCTTCGTCTGCATAAATTCGGCAATATTCTCTACGTGATCTCCCGCTCTTTCAATATCCGATATAGTGTAGAATAAATCCGTGACAATTTTACTCTGTTTCTCCGTCAGCGCCAGATTGCTGATCTTCACAAGATATCCGGTGATCATAGTTTCTAAATGATTGATGACCTTTTCATCCCTGAACACCTTGTCCAGCTGTTTCTCACTCGGCTGCGGATTCATAGCTTCCTTTGTAACGCGCTTCATATTCTTCAGAACGATGTCACCCATGCGCACTACTTCTTTGACTGCGTTTTCCACCGCAAAAGAAGGAGTTTCAAGAATACGCGGATCCAGATGGCGCAGCACCATCTCTTCTACTTCCTCGTCTTCCTCATCTTCCGGCTCTTCATGGATAATCAGTCCTGACAGTTTCACCAATACATTGGCGAACGGGAACAGCAGTACGGTAACTGATACATTGAAGATAGAATGGAAAATAGAGATCTCCGTACTCGAAATATGCTGCATAGCCAAATGGTCAAATACGCCGAAGAAAATGGTCATGATAATTCCATAGATAGCAGCTCCGATGATGTTAAAAGATAAATGGATCACCGCCGCCCTTTTTGCGGTTTTATTTGCTCCCGCACTGGATAAAAGAGCCGTGATACATGTACCGATATTCTGCCCCAGCGTAATAAAAACGGCGGAGCGCCAGTTTACAATGCCCTTCATGGCAAGTGTCTGGAGAATACCCACGGATGCGGAAGAACTCTGAATGATCGCTGTAACGACAGCTCCTACAAGAATTCCTAAAATAGGATTCCCCCCGAGAACTTCAAAAGCCTTTGCGAAAATAGGGCTGCTCTGATATACCCCGATGGAACTGGACATAAAAGAGAGTCCAATAAAGAGAACACCGAAACCTACGGCAATCTCTGCCTTCTGGTTTAACTTTTGTTTATTTGAAAAAGTTACAATAAATGCTCCGATGGCTAAAATCAGCGGTGCAAAAAATTCAGGTTTCAGCGCCCCTGCCCATTCATTTGCCGATACAAGCCATGCGGTGATCGTAGTTCCGACGTTCGCACCCATAATAACGCCTGCTGCCTGGGTAAGGTTCATGATGCCTGCATTCACAAAACCTACGACCATAACGGTAGTTGCCGAACTGCTCTGGATGATGGCAGTGACCAAAGCTCCCACTAAAACTCCTAAGAAGCGGTTGTTGGTCAGATATCCCAGCAGCTGCCGCATCTTATTGCCGGCAGTCTTCTGCAGTCCGTCCGCCATCACATTCATTCCATAGAGAAACATACCTAATCCGCCGGCAAAGGCAAACAGGTTCCCCAGATGATCTAATGTACTCATTTTTTTTCCTCCTGTATTAAACATCTTTAGTTTAACATAAGGTAATTGTTCATTTAAAGTAAAACTTTTGTAACTTATCTGATTTTCATGTATTTTTTTTAATAATTATATATAATAAGATTAAAACCAATCATATTTTTAAATATAAAGGAGACGCCATGATTCATTCAGACTTTCATTTACATACCAGTCACTCTTCTGACTCACAGGCTTCAATGGAATCCATGATCTTAAAAGCCATAGACCTTGGTCTCACCAAAATCTGTTTTACAGAACATCAGGATTACGGTTATCCTGAAAATAAAGAAAATTTTGATTTTCTGGTGGATCTACCCTCATATAAATCTGAATTATTATCATTAAAAGACAAATACAATGACCGGATAAAGATTTTATTCGGCGCCGAAATCGGACTGATGCCGACAACTTATGACAAATGCCGGGATTTTGCCCGCTCTGATGATTTTGATTTCATCATCGGTTCTACTCATATTGTTGACCAAATGGATCCATATGAACCTATATATTTTGAAACATATCCTGGAAAAAAAGGTCTTTTAAGATATTTAGAGGTGATACTCCAGAATGTCAAAGTCTATCATGACTACTGCGTATATGGTCATCTGGACTATGCCGTGCGCTATTGTCCCGATAAAAACTATCAGTTTATCTATCAGGATTACGCCGATTTGATCGAAGAAATTTTAAAAACCATCATAGAAGACGGAAAAGGGATCGAGGTCAACACCGGCGGATATAAGTATGGTCTTGGATATCCGAATCCCCATCCGGATATTCTCAAACGCTATTTGGAACTGGGGGGAGAGATTCTGACGATCGGCTCTGACGGACACTGTCCGGAGCATATGGCATACGACTTTCCAAAGCTCCGGGAACTCCTCACTTCTCTCGGCTTCCGGTTCTATACCATTTTCCAGAACCAGTCACCGGAATTTATTGAGCTTTAATATAAAAAAAGAAGGAAAATGTACATGTAATTACACTTTCCTTCTTTTTTCTGTCACTGAAGAATTTAAAATCCTCTCATCCATTCTTCTTTCAAATGCAGATTGCCCTGTATCGCCTCATCTAGCTTCGCGATCATTTTATCCCTGTCTTCATTCAAGGTTCCTCTCAAATTGACATAATTGGACGCATGGTTGGACCGGAAGATGCATCCCGGACAGTCCATATGTTCCAGCATCAATTTTGTCTCTTTCAGATTATCATAGGGAGTGATCAGTTCAAACTCTCCGCTTCTGATCTTTTCTTCCAGCGGAAGTCCGGGTTCTATCATCAATGTCAGCAGGCCTATATAATCCGGTTTCATTGCAGAAAAAACTTTCCCTGTATCAACCGCATGCTCCATCCACAGCTTTTTTCCTCCCAGCCCTGAAATAGCCGTCACTGACAGCCGGATACCCGCCTGTTTTATCTTGGATGCAGACTGTATCATCTCATCCGGCGTGGCTCCCTTTTTCATGAACTTAAGCACCTGGGCATTTCCCGATTCCAGGCCCATGTATACCATATCCAGACCGTTTTCTCTCAGTTCCCGGAGTTCCTCTTTCGTTTTGATCATCACACTCTTAGGGGAAGCATAGCAGGTGACCTGCCGGCACTCTGGAATTTCTTCACGAATATATTTAAGAATCTCGTTCAGATATTCATTTTTACAAATCAGGGCATCTCCGTCTGCGAGAAAAATCTTTCCGATTGAATTGTAGTACTCTCTTGCCTCCCTGAAATCGGCCAGAACATCCTGAAGCGGCCTCATCCTGAATCTTTTTTCTTTGTACATATTACAGAAGATACAGTCATTCTGGCTGCATCCGATGGTCACTTGTATGATCAGACTGTATGCCTCACTGGGCGGTCTGTACACCATTCCTTCATATTCCATTTGTCTTTCCTCCTGGTAACTTTCAGTTTTATTTTCGGTAAATGCAGATCCTTGCCCCTGATTCCGCATTTTTTATGATCTTCTTCATGTTCTTCCGGCTTACTGCAATACATCCTGCCGTGTACGGCTTCTTTCCTTTACAGTGGAGAAATATTGCAGATCCTTTTTTATATTTATGTTTTGGATTATAATTAAGAAACATTCCAT
Organism: Anaerostipes sp. CAG:276; assembly: GCF_000432215.1. NCBI lineage: Bacteria > Bacillati > Bacillota > Clostridia > Lachnospirales > Lachnospiraceae > Anaerostipes > Anaerostipes sp. CAG:276. The sequence continues at coordinate 244 of NZ_FR889207.1, read as the reverse complement.
AATAATAATGTGGTTTATAGTCAATCAGATGCTCTCCGCGGCAGCGGTGCTTCTTTTTTCTCACGTCTATCAGCCGATTATAATATTTTTTATCCCCGCACCAGTAGAGGTACTTATTGACTCTGGTATAATTCATCTTTGCACCCGGATTTTTTTTGATCCCAAAAGCACCTGTGAATCCAAAAGTGCCGGAAGGTGTCTTCAGATCTCCTTCCCTCTTCTTGTGGATTCCTTTTTTCCCTAC
>NZ_FR889206.1:57601-82826 GCF_000432215.1 Anaerostipes sp. CAG:276 | reverse complement strand
AGCCGGAAAACTGGTCAAAATGTCATACCAAAGGGCACACCGTATTTTATACTCTTCGGGTGGCGCGCTCTGCGCGATAAGGTATACTGATTTCCCAACCTATAAAATTGATAATTGCATACAAACCGCGGGAAATAGCCATTTGAAGGTGTATTGGAGAAAAATGTGAGAAAATTGATGACGGTTGGGAAAAATTTAGAGAAACGTTGATTTTATCAGCAAAACTGTCTATAATGAAATGGAAGAATGGCTTAAAAGCGTTGGATAAACAGTAACAAGAGTTGTATTGAAATCGATGGCCAAGACGTTCCATAACCGTTCGTGGCCAGATAAACAGTAACAAGAGTTGTATTGAAATGCTATACGCTTTCTCAAAACGCAGGTGAGCGTACGATAAACAGTAACAAGAGTTGTATTGAAATTTGATTGCAAGATCAAACCGTTTCATCACAGCCAGATAAACAGTAACAGAAATAAGATATACCTTGATAGTTAGGCACAGAAAAGTAGTCAATGTTTAACTGCCAGGGTATTTTTCTGTATGTCATGACATTTTTACCAGTTCTGCGGCTTGCTGTCTCAGGAAGGTAAGATTTTCCAACTTTCAGCAAAGTCTCTCCAGCGGCCCGTTCGAAGGAACTTAATGAGCAGGAGCCGCAGGCGAAGTGCAAATTTGGTGAATCGAACCTCCCCTCCTTGCCTCTGAACCTTTTCTGAAAGAAGTAAACGAACCTTTCTTCAAATGCAATGCCTCCGAACTGGTAAAAATGGACATAATGTCTGATGGATAAGTATTCTCTGAACAAAAAAAGCTATCCAACGATCGTTTGATAAGTATTTATCCAGTAGATATTACGTCCATTTTCTACACGATTTCCGTTCGGCTCTTAGAATGTCTCACTCCAATCATGTGGAAAATGTAATACCCTTCGGGTGGACGCGCTCCGCCCAATAAGGTATAATAAAACTACTATAATGAAAAGGCAGGACATGAAAATGAATCAAAGAAAAAACAGCGGTGCAGCTGTATTGCTGTATAATTTAGACGGTTCCGAGCGGGCAAGAAAGATAAAGTTTATCCTGGTCCGCATGGGTGTACGGATAAAAAATATAAAAAAAGAAGATTATCTGAAACCGATCGGGGCACTGGCAGGAGTTCCCGGCATCGAACCGGGCGGCAGCTGCTATGACGGTCCGGGATTCACAGAAGAGATGCTTGTCATGAAAGGCTTCACAGGCCGCCAGATTGATGAGATGATTATGAGTTTTCGAAAAGAGAAGCTTAAAAAGATAAATTTAAAGGCCGTTCTGACGGATACAAACCAGACTTGGGACTCTATGACTCTATATGAGAATCTCAGGGATGAACATGAAGAAATGTCCGGGCAGTGATCGAATCTGGGGAGTTATGCAATGAAAATCAGAAACTATTATAGGGATCTTGGGAAATCGACAGCGATTTTATCGGTTAAGCAGGGGCTGACATTAGTCATCCTCTTTTTAATCCTGGGTTCCTTTGCACTTTTATTTAAGAGTTTTCCATATCCGCCGTATCAGGAATTTATAACCGCTTTCCTGGGAGGGCGGATTTTGAATATTTTGGATGCAGTATATACGATTACGCTTGGTTCCCTTGCTCTGCTTCTCACTGTGACGATCAGCCTGTCTTTCGGCAGAATGTCGGAGTCCAATGAGGCATTTTACTATGCAGTTACGGCCTTGGTATCCTATATGGCCTTCTGCGGGGGTATCATGGAGAATGAAGAGTATATTTTCGGGCCTGAATGGGTTTTTACGGCTATGTGTATCACGATGCTGTCCTGTGCGCTGTTCCGGCTGAGTGTCAGGGCGGCAAGGAAGTTTGAGGCGATGCATACGGTGGGAGCAGAGTATTTGTTCAACTTATCCATCCTGAATCTGCTGCCGATCGTTATAATTACCCTTTTGTTCGCTGGAGCCGGCGTACTGCTGAGGGAGTGGACGGGAGCAAGCAATATTACAAATTTCGGTTCGTTTTTGTCTATGAAGGCATTTCGTCATTTGTCAGGGAACCTGTCAGGGGCCCTGCTGTATGTTTTCTTTTCTCATGTTCTCTGGTTTTTTGGAATCCATGGGACGAATACTCTGGATGCAGTGGCAAAGAGACTGTTTGAACCTGGAGTATCTGTCAATCAGACGCTGATCGCAGCGGGGAAAATGCCTACGGAGATCTACTCCAAGTCTTTTATGGATATTTTTGTGTTTATCGGCGGATGCGGGGCGGCTCTCTGTCTTATTACGGCACTCCTTATAGCGGCGAAAAAGAGTCATAATCGTAAGCTCGGTAAGGTCGCGGGGATTTCCGTCCTCTTTAATATCAGTGAGATCGCTATTTTTGGATTTCCGGTGATTTTTAATCCGGTTATGTTTGTGCCGTTTATTCTGACGCCTCTTGTGTTTGTGCTTACAAGTACTTTTGCGATGACGATGGGACTGGTGCCCTATGTGACCAGATCGGTAGAATGGACAGTACCCGTTATTTTCAGCGGCTATGAGGCAACGGGATCTGTAGCAGGAAGTGTTCTGCAGATTGTGAATCTGCTGATCGGCACATTGATCTATATTCCGTTTATCAGATACAGTGAAGAGAAGCAGACGAGAAATTTTAAAGAGGAAGTCCGGCAAATGACAGAGGATATGGATCAGGGAGATGAGTCAGGCCGCAGACCGATCCTCCTTTCCGATGATTACATCCACAGCTATGCCGCAAAAACTCTGGCATACGATCTGAAGAATGAACTGGAGAGAGGATGCCTTACCCTTCACTATCAGGTGCAGATGTCGGCTGACGGGGGCATCTATGGCGCGGAGGCCCTGCTTCGATGGAATCACCCGGTGGCAGGATATATTGCTCCGCCCCTGATTATCCAGCTGGCTTCAGAGAGCGGTCAGCTTCAGGCTTTGGGGAATTTTATTCTGGAAAAAGCCTGTACGGATATACAAAAAATGAACCGTGTGTCGGACCAGAGTCTGAGGGTTTCAGTCAACATCTCCCCGAGCCAGCTGGAGCAGAAGGACTGGAGCAGACATGTGCTGGATCTCTTGTCACACTATGACTTTGGGAAAAAACAGATGGTCTTTGAATTCACGGAACGGGTATTTTTGGACCACTCAGAAAAGGTGACCGGAGAACTGGAAAATATCAGGCGAAACGGCATCGAAATCAGCATGGACGATTTCGGCATGGGACATGGGTCTATGGTATATCTTCAGGACTATTTTTTCGAGGAAGTGAAGCTGGACGGCAGACTTGTCAGACAGCTTGTGGACAATGAGAGATCCAGAAATATTGTCTCCGGAATCGTGGATATGGCACAGACGCTGAAGTTTCATGTAGTCGCAGAATTTGTAGAGACAGAGGAACAGAGAGACTTGCTGAAAGAAATGGGATGCAAAGTCTTCCAGGGTTATTATTACGGCAGGCCGGTCCCGCCGGAGGAATTTATTAAGACTTATCTTTAACAGTCCGAAAAGGAGTGAGAGATGTGCAGCAGATGATTACAGTCCTGGACTTTGACGATCTGTACGATAAGGAAGAGTTTTATCAATCAGCTCCTCATCAGCGGATCAACCTGAGAGAAGTTCCGGGGACCAACGGATATTGTGAGGATACTGCGGCGGAGACGATCAGAGAGAGAATCAGGGCAGGAAAGCCATCTCATATTTATTTTCTCGGTTCGGGAAATTACCACTATGTCTCCTTTCTTCTGCAGAAAGAGATATGCAGGGATTTTACGCTGGTGCTGTTTGACTGCCACACGGATCTTCAGAAGCCGCTGTTTCCTGAACTTTTATCCTGCGGATGCTGGGTGCGGAGGGCCATGGATGAGATGGAACATCTGAAAAAAGTAATCCTGATCGGTACTTCGGCCGCATATCTGCGGGAGGTGGAGCCGAGATACAGAAATCACATGGCGGCAGTGCCGGAGGAAGAAGCTGTATCCCCGGATTTTGACTGGAAGACATGGCTTCAGAGAGAGATCCGGACGGATGTCTATCTGTCTTTGGACAAGGATGTGCTGAGCCTGAGCGAGTTGTCTACAAACTGGGACCAGGGCAGCATGACCACAGGGCAGGTATGCAGAATATGTACTATGATTGCGCAGGACAGAAACATCTTAGGGGCCGATATCTGCGGAGAATATCAGGGCGGCCTGTTGTCCGGCAGAAGAGAGATCATGCAGAGTGACCGTGTCAACAAAGAAGTTTTGGAATGTCTGGACGGGATGATGCCCCTTCCCGATGATCCTCAGAGGTAAAAAATCATTATTTACACAGAAAAGGGGATAGGTGCAATGAAGAGAAGGAAGATGAAAAGGTGCTGTGCGGCGGTGCTTATCTGTATGCTGGTACTGTGCGGGTGCAGCAGCAAGCATACGGTCATGAATGAAGAAGCAGATTCTGAAGATGTCACGACGATTACGTTTTTCGGAACCAAATATGAGCCTGAAAATGTCAAAGTGATCGAGGAGATTATTTCAGGCTTTATGAAGGAAAATCCTGATATCAGAGTATCATATGAGAGCCTGAAAGGGACACAATACTTTGAAGCCCTGGAAAAGCGGATGGAAACAGGGAAGGGCGACGATGTTTTCATGGTCAATCATGATATCCTTCTGAAACTGAAGTCGAAAGGACAGGCTGCAGACCTGTCAGGCCTTCGCACGATTCCGGACTATACAGATCAAATGCTGACTCAAATGAAAGATGAAGGAAAGATCTATTGGGTTCCGACTACGGTATCTGCATTTGGGCTCTACTGCAATGAAGATCTTTTGAAAAAACATAAGCAAAAGACCCCGGGAAATTTAAAAGAATGGGAAAGTGTGTGCAGCTATTTTACGAAAAAGGGGATCACTCCGGTCATCTGTAACAATGATATCTCTTTAAAAACGCTGGCTGTCGGCAGAGGCTTCTATTCCGTCTATCAGCAAAATAACCAGAAACAGGTGTTTGAAAACCTGAATAATGGGAAAGAGAAGCTGAGCCGATATCTGACTCCGGGATTTGATCTGGCGCAGAGCCTGATCCAACAGGGGTATATAGATCCTGACAAGTCTCTGAAGACTGAAAAAACTTCAGATGATCTTGAGGAATTTGCCAAAGGGAAATCTCCGTTTATGCTCACAGGCGCATGGGCAGCAGGAAGAGTAAAGACGATGAACCCGGATCTGAAATTCAGTGTCAGCCCTCTTCCTCTGCTGGAAAATGGCTCGATGCTGGTCGTAAACGCAGACACGCGTTTAAGTGTGAATGCAGACAGCCGTCATGTAAAAGCTGCTGAAATGTTCGTGGAATACTTTACTCAGGCTGAAAATATCCAAAAATTTTCGGACCAGCAGTGCTCATTCAGCCCGCTGAAAGGGGGAAAATCGTCTTCCGTAGAAGAAATACGTCCCCTGCTGTCCTGCTATAAGGACGGTAAAACAGTGATCGGTACAGACAGTATGCTCAAACTGCCGATTTGGAACCTGACAGCGGAGGCATCGAAACAGATTCTTTCAGGAAAGCCGGTGAGATCCGTCATGAACCGTATGGACCTGCAGGCAGAAAAAGAGAGGAAAGTACAGTGATGAAAAAAAGATACTCCGGAAATATAAAGAGGAAGATTGCTCTTGCCGCAGTTATCATTGGCATCATTTTAAGCTTTTTGACATTCTTTTTTGTAAGGGGAGTAAAAAAGCAGCTGTGGGAACAGTCCATCAGCACTATAAGAGAGAGTACTCAGCAAGGATTAAATACTCTGGAAGTACAGCTGCGCAATGAGTATGATTCTATGAGCACGATGACAGGCTATTTAAAGAAGTTTTCAAAGACGGAGAAGGGGAAACTGAGGGAGGCGCTGGAAAGCTATGCACGCGCGGATAAAGGAATCAGCCTGTATCTCCCCGACGGGAGCTGTTTTTCCACAGAAACAGAACCGGATGCGCACGTACAAAAAGTGCTGGATAAGACGACAAAAAGAAACGGTATCATTGAACCTCATATCAGCAGTGTGACCGGTGTCAATGTATTTCACCTGTTTGTGAGAGTGGAATTAAAGGACGGCACCGCGGGCTATTTGGTCAAAGAATATGAGGTGGAGAATATTGCCGACAGTTTCAGCCTGTCTTTTTATCATGATACCGGTTTTTCCTACGTGGTCCATAAGAACGGGGATGTCCTGATCCGGTCTCCTCATATAAACAGCAACAAAACGATGAAAAATCTCTTTGATATGCTGCCAAAAGCGCAAAACGATTCGGAGAGTCTTAAGCGCTTTGCCGATTCACTGAAACAGCAGAAGACGGGGTGGGCAGTTTTAAATTATCAGGGAAAGGATACGGTTTTTTGTTATGCTCCTCTGAAGCTTGAGACAGACTGGTATGTTATGTCTATTATTCCGAAGGACGTGGTGACTGCCCAGACCGGAGTCATTCTGAGACGTTCCATGGAATTGATCGGAAGTATCCTGGCAGGTATCTTTCTCTTAGTATTTTCTTATTACTGGTACGCAAATAAAACAAATAAAAAACTTTCAAACCAGGCAGATTACATAGGACATTTATATAATGCCGTTCCGGAAGGAATTGCACTTATATCTGTAGACAAACCATATCGGTTTCTGCAGCTGAACCGGCAGGGAATGCAGCTTTTGAAGTATCCGGAAGGTGATGTTGAGGACACAGTTCTCGGTGAGCCGATAGAGAATCTGATTCATCCGGACGATTATGACAGGCTTGTGAAGATGATTGAAACTGCCGATACAGATGGCCGGAAAAGTACATTTGAGTTCCGCGTTCAAAGGGCGGGAGGAGAATATTTCTGGGTTTCCGGTATTCTGGAAAGAACATTTGATGAAAATGGAGAACCGGTTTTTGTTGCCGCCTTTCATGATGTTACAGAGGAAAAGCTGGCAGAACAGGAAGCAGAGAGGGAAATACTGCAGGAACGCATCACACTGGTAGGCGCAATTTCCAACGCCTATCCGGTGATCATCAGCATCAATCTGACAGAGGATACACTGAATTTTATTTACGTAAAACCGGGCCTGATGATTGGCCTGGGGCAGCAGAAATCTTACAGCAGACTGTTTCAGGACATGGCTCTGACGGTACACCCGGAATATGCTGATGAGTTTCGGCATCGTTTTGGAACGGAGTATCTTACAGAAACGCTGGGGCATGAAAAGGATGAAGTTTTTCTTGAAGTCAGGCAGAAACTCACAGACGGCAGATATCACTGGATCTCGACTCAGATTATCAATGTGGATAATCCATATTCAAATGATAAGCTGGCAATTCTTATTTCGCGGCGCACAGATGAACAGCGCTATGAGGAAGAACAGCAGCGCCAGGCCCTCCAGACTGCTTTGGACAATGCAAATGCGGCGAATAAAGCCAAGGGACAATTTTTATCCAACATGAGCCATGATATCCGTACGCCGATGAATGCCATCATAGGAATGTCGGCGATAGCATCGGCACACTTAGACGACCGTGAGCGGATCATGGAATGTCTTGGAAAGATCAATCTTTCAGGGAAGCATCTTTTAAGTCTGATCAATGATATTTTGGACATGTCTAAGATCGAGAGCGGAAAACTGTCTCTCAGGAAAGAACCGTTTAATTTGGCTGAGCTGATTACGGATACGGTCGAGCTGATCCGGCCGCAGGCGGATTCCAGAAGGATCAGAGTGAAGGTCCGGCTGAGATCTCTTAAAAATGAAAATGTAATCGGAGATCCTCTTCGTATCCGGCAGGTCTGCATTAATATTTTAAGCAATGCTGTCAAATATACGCCTGAAGGAGGAAAAATTGATATTCAGGTCCGGCAGGAGGACAGTGTCCGCAGAGAGTATCAAAATTTTATCTTCTGCTGTTCAGATACAGGAATCGGTATGGACAGGCAGTTTCTCAAAAAGCTGTTTCATCCTTTTGAGAGGGCATCGGATTCTACGAGCAGCAAAATGACCGGAACGGGTCTCGGAATGGCCATTACAAAAAATATCATAGACTTAATGAGCGGTGACATACAGGTAGAGAGCAGTCCCGGAAAGGGATCGGTCTTCACAGTGACTCTTCCGCTGAAACTGCAGGATGTGTCTCAGGATGAAACTCCGCTAAAATGGATTGGGATTCACAGCCTTGTGGTGGACGATGACAGGGAGATATGTGAGAACGCTGCACAGCTTCTTGAGAGCATGGGACTCAGGGCCTCATTTGTCACTGACGGAGAGACAGCCGTCAAGTATGCTGCAGAGGCAAAGGATACCTCTGACCCGGTTGAACTTGCACTCATTGACTGGAAAATGCCCGGGATGGACGGTGTGGAAACAGCCCGCCGCATCCGGAAGGAGACAGGACCGGATATTCCGGTGATTATTTTGACTGCCTATGACTGGACGGACATCGAAAGTGAGGCCAGGGTAGCAGGAGTCACAGCCCTTTTGTCCAAACCATTTTATTGTTCTAAGATCTGTTATCTGCTGAAAGAACTGGACGGTGACGCAGAACCTTTGGAGCAGAAACGTTTTGGTGATAAGCCCGATTATACCGGAAAGAGAATCCTGATTGCAGAGGATAACGACCTGAACAGAGAAATATCCAGAACTATGGTCACAGAAATGGGAATACAGGCGGAGGAAGCGGTTGACGGCGGGGAGGCTGTAAAGAAAGTCGCGCAGTCCCCGGAAGGTTATTATGATCTGATTCTAATGGATATCCAGATGCCTGTGATGAACGGTTATGAAGCATCCAGGGCAATTCGTGCACTGGACCGGGAAGATGTAACATCTCTGCCTATTATTGCAATGACCGCGGACGCGTTTGAAGAGGATGTGAGAAATGCAAAGCGGGCAGGCATGGACCGGCATTTTGCGAAACCGATCGACGTGAAAGCGTTTGAACAGATGCTGTATGAATACCTTCTGGGTAATCCTTAGGTTGTAACCCTATTCTTTTCTGCATATACATAGTGCAGACAAGAATAGAGGATGAAGCGGATGAACAAAGCAAAAAGAAGTTTTTGGCTGGTTTGCACATTATTTTTCCTTGGGCTCTTGGTCACAGCCGAGAGTTTGGCTGTTGAAAGGATTCTAAGGCGGAACGAAGCCATCGCAGAAGAAAAGGCATATCAGGAATACCGAAATACCGGATGTAAAAACGGAAGACCGGATCCGCTGATACAAGGGGAGATCAAGGGAGCTCCGGTGCCGGATGAATATATACCGTTTGTAAATTATTCGGATTCCTGGAATGAGGCGAGGAATTTTGGCGGAGACAGGCACCACGAGGGCACGGATATTATGTCCGGTACGGTTTCAAAGAAGAGAGGGGAAATACCTGTGCTCAGTATGTCTGACGGAGTCGTTGAGCAGATTGGGTGGCTGAAGCTTGGGGGCTATCGTGTCGGTATCCGTTCTCCGAAAGGTGTTTATTTTTATTATGCGCATCTTTACAGTTATGCTCCCGGAATCAGACGGGGAACAAAGATCCGTGCGGGAGATGTGATTGGATATATGGGAGATTCAGGGTATGGAGAGAAAGAAGGAACCGTGGGAAAATTCCCGGTACATCTGCACCTTGGCATATATCGGAAAGACACAAAATATGGGGAATACAGTGTGAATCCTTATAAATTTCTGCAGGCAGTATTAAAAAGAAGAATGAAATAAATATTTCATAGGCTATGTCATTTTCTTTTGGTGAGCTTTCTGTTAAAATGTAGTAAAAGTATGTTTATTTTTATGGGGTTAGATCAAGGAAATAAAATTATCCGGAAAGGGGGGATCCGATTATGAGTGCCAAAAGAAATCAGAGAGTCCAGAGAGAAGATGTACTGACTTATTCTCCGATTCTAAAGTATATGATGATCTTTTTTACTGCAGCTATGTTTATAGTCTTGGTGGGAGGTATCTTTATATCCGCACAGAGGATGAAAAAAGATGCCAGAGCCGCGCATAAGAGCGTGGAGACTCAGGTTACCAACAGAGTGAATGAGTCTTTGAAACTGCTGGAATCACTGGCAGTACAGCCGGAATATTATGATCCCTCGCTCCCTCCTCTGAAAAAGGTTGAAAAGCTGGACAGAATTACAGAAAAGTATGGATATATGATGATCTGTTATGTAGACGCTGATATGAACGTTTACACGATAGGTGAGGAGCCGGCCAGCCTGGCCAGCAGGGATTACATGCAGCAGTTGTTTTCAACAGGGAAACCACAGGTGACAGACAGCTTTTTAGCCGGTGCAGACGGGGTCACGCTGAATTATACGGTGGCGTATCCGCTGAAAAAAGGGAATAAAATAACCGGATGCCTTTTTTGTGCCATCTATTTTGACGATGTCGTGGATATCCTTAAGAAGGCTGTGGAGACCAGTGACGCTCAGGCGGTCCTGATCGGCTCCAAAGGACAGATCATGTCTTCTACGAGTAATCTGCAGTATGGAGAACCGTATATGGATTATGTGAGAGAAGCCCATAATATCGGTGTGACGGCAGACCAGCTGGAAACAGAACTGCTTGCCAAAACGCCGGGAACTTACTGGAGTTACAGAGACGGGAATCTATATTACACGATGTATAATAACATAGAAAATACCGATTGGGATATTCTCACTACCATCGACTTCTGGTCTATATACAGGACAATTATTTCAGGATTTTTAGTGATTGTAGCGCTGATGGCGGTACTCTGTTCTGTCATATTTTTCTTGGTGAAGCGTTTTATCAGCAAACAAAAAGAAGTGGTGGATATGCTCGTGCAGTCTATTCAGGAACTGGAGGAAAAGATCTACCAGGATGAGCGTCCGGATAATATGGATTTCAGGGAGATCATACGGCTTACCAGCAACGGCCTTTCCGACGGACTTACCGGCGTTGTCACGAGAAGTGTATTTTTAAAGCAGGCACAGGCCCAGCTTGATAAGATTCCCGGGGACAAAATCACAATTTTATGCTTTGTGGATTTGGATAATCTAAAGAAATTAAATGACACCTACGGACATAAAACAGGGGATACGGCATTAAAGAGTATAGGGTACATCCTGCGCGAATATGAGAAGAAATATGACGGTGTCGTGGGGCGGTATGGAGGAGATGAATTTGTAATGCTCCTTACAGATATCGACGATGAAGATGAGCTTAGAAGTGTATTGGAATCTCTTGTTCTCAGACTTCACTCAGATATCGGAACGAAGGGAGAGTCTCTGCCGATCCAATGCAGCGTAGGCGTGGCAGTGAGACAGCAGGGAAGCAGTTTGGAACAGATGATAGCCAATGCAGATGAGGCGCTGTATTTTGTAAAACAAAATGGCAAAGGATATTATAAAATTTATCAGGATTGAGGAAACGTATGAAAGTTATGAAAAAAAAGACGCTTCTGTTCTGCACCGTGACAGTTTTGTGTATCCTAATGCTTTCGGTGGGAACAGGAAGGATCATACAGGATCATTATTCCGGGCAGAGAAAAAAAAGTCAGCCGTCTTCTGAAAATGTATAAGGATAATTTGACACTGGTTATTCGGGATCAGCTGAATTATGCTGCAGAAACAGTGAAGGCGGAGCCGGATATTTTAAATCATGAAGCGTGGTTTCAGAGACGTGCCAAAAATCTTGCAGAGCAGGAGGGAGTAGAAAAGATCCTTTTATTTAAAGGAGATAAGGTTCTGAGTTCTTTTTCTGCGGATGGAAATGAGAAAGATAAAGGAAAAGATCTGAGGGACTTTTCATATATTTATACGATGGCTAAAGTTGTGAAAGAACCGGTGGTGGAAGGACCTGTTAAATTAAACAAAGATGGGGAAAAGGAAGTTTTTTTGTTTATCCAGCCTTTGCTGAAAGGACAAGTTTATGAGGGAGAAGTTGTGGCTGTCCTGGATAAAGAGTTTGTCATCCGCAGACTAAATTTAAAACGTCTGTGTGATCTGGGCTATGAGTATCACCTGTGGAAAGTGAACAGTCAGGACGGAAGCAAGGATGTAGTGGCCTATTCCGACAGGAACCTCGATTATTCCTACGCGTCTAAAATAGAGATTTATCTGCCGACCCGATGGACACTGAGCATTATGCCGAAAGACGGATGGATTTCAAAGAAAACGGAGACCGGCATCATGGGAACATCAGTTTTTCTTGGAGTGCTGCTGTCTGTATTATTTATGAGCGTGTTTGTCCTTGCACTTCGCGTCAGATATTTTAAAAATCTCAGTATTTATGACGAAAAGACAGGACTGTATAACAGGGAGGGATTCATCAGGGAAGTCCAGCGGTGGATGGTGTCTGAACCCTGTGTTTTTTCCATGTTTTATTTTTCCATCGAGGAGTACAGCCGAGTGGAATTAATGGCAGGGTTTTTAAAAGAGAATGAATATTTGGCGAGTGTTCCGGCTGTTTTAGACGAATACATAAAAAGCCCTTATGTGTCGGGCCGGATCGCAGGGGGGAAATTTGCGGTAGCGGTAAAAGAAGAAATGACAGATGAGGAAAGACTGGATTTTGCCAAAGGTCTTTCTTTGAAACTTATGTGGAAGATCCGGATTCGCGGGGAGAAACTTTTTTTAAGTGCAAATTATCAGACTGCGGTTTACCCGAAGGACGGCAACAGCGCGGAGGATCTTTTAAATAAGCTGATCACAGACCACTATATGAGACTTTATGTGGAATCCCCCGCAGAAGACTTGACGGAAAAGTGCCGCCTGCTTGCCGCAGGAAGGACAGATGTGGAGTTCAGTGAGTATGCGGATTATCAGCTGACGGAACTTTCTAAAGCACTGAATCAGTACAGAAAAAGTGTGGAACAGATTGCCTACTTTGACCCGGTATATCATATAGGAAACCGAATGAAGTATTTAAAAGATGTGGATATGCTGATATCTTATGATGCCAAGAGGTATTTTAGAGTTTACAGTATGGATATTCGTTCTTTCAGCAAATACAATGAATTATTCAGCGTTTCAACGGGAGATGCCCTGCTGATGGAGATAACCAGGAGACTTGAACATATCTTCGGCAATAACTTATACAGGATTAACGGAGACGTTTTCATAGGAATTTCTTTTGAAGCGGATAAGGACAAAGATCATAAAGTCGGCAGGATCCGGAATGCCTTTCAGAGTCCGATTGTGGTAGAAGATTCCACCTTTACCCTGGATGTTCTGATCGGCATATGTGATTATCCTCTTCATGCAAAAACATCGGAAAAATTGCTGGAAAGCGTCCAGATGGCAGTCAATTATGCTAAAACTTCAGGAGCGGGTATGGCCAATAACGTCATTTTATACGATGATAAGCTGCTGGAAGTGCGCCGGGAAGAAGCGAGGATTGTCAGGCTGCTGGAAACGAGTCTTAAAGAAAAAACTCTGGAGGTTTTGTACCAGCCTCTTTATCATCTTAAAAGAGAACGGTTTACAGGTACAGAAGCACTGGTGAGGCTGCCCCACGGAAACGGCGGATATGTTCCGGCAGGACAGGTTATCGAGATTGCGGAGAAGAATGGTCTGGTCGGACAGGTAGGGGAGTACGTGATACACAGAGCCTGTACTTTCATGATGGAAAAGGGGAAAAAACTTGGGATTGAATCTATGGGAATCAACCTGTCAGTACAGCAGCTTCTTGTGGAAAATAGTGTTCCTTCAATCATAGGCCATATAAAAAAGACAGGTCTTGATCCGAAATGTATTACATTTGAGATTACAGAGACGGTCCTGATCCAGTCGATAGAACTTGCAAAAGGGATTTTAGATGAACTTTCGTCATACGGTGTCCGCATAGCTCTGGACGATTTCGGCATCGGATACAGCAGCCTGAATTATCTGCTGAATCTTCCGGTCAATGTCCTGAAGTTTGACCGGTCCATGACCAAAAAGAGTGTGGATTCGGAAAAACAATATGCATTGCTGAAAGCAATGATTCAAATGGCGGATATCAGCCAAATGGATGTGGTGGCAGAGGGGGTAGAAACGAAAGAAGAATGGAAGATGCTGACTTCAACCAGTGCTTCTTATATTCAGGGATTCTATTATTCGAAACCTCTGCCGGAGGAAAAGCTGATGCAGTTTTTGAGGGATAATAATCATATAGAAAATGTGAAACAATAAGGGGATTGGCAGGTGAAGAACAGTGAAGTGGAATATTGCCGCTGAGGCTATTTCTTTTGTAATGCTGGGGATTATATGGGTATATTCAAGGAAAGGGAGTCATCTCCCTACATTAAAAAACAGAATTTTTCAGGGATGCCTCCTTGTTACAGCCGGGGCTATTTTGACAAATATCTTATCTACGATTATGATTTATCGTCTTGATGAGTTTCCAATGTGGATGACCTGGTCTGTGACAATGGTTTACTATGTTCTGACACCGCTGATGGGGTTCGCGTATTTCCTTTATACCGTTTCTATAGTCTATACAGAGAGGAAGGAACTGAGGAAGGTCATAGGCTTTGGAGTCATGCCTGCTCTGGTGTATGGTGTGCTCGTTCTGATCAATCCATTGACGAAAAATTTGTTTGACATCAGCCTGGTGCAGGGGTATGTGAGGGGACCTTGGATTGTGTCCACATATTTGATCTTTTATGCTTACTGTGCTGCCAGCATTGTGGTCACAGTATTGAATAAAAAAAGGATTGACAGAAATATATACCACATCCTTGCGGCCTTTCCGATTCTGGCAGTACTGGTTATTTTGGTTCAGCAGATGTATCCGAATGTGATTCTGTCCGGATCTGCGGCGACCTGTGCCCTGCTGATCATTTATCTGCACCTGCAGAATAAACAGATCTCGATGGATTATCTGACCAATGTGCCCAACCGGAAAGAACTTCTCAATATGCTGGGGCTGATGATCAAAAAGTCACCTGAGAAGCAGTTTGTGCTTGTCGTTGTCTCTCTTAGGGACTTCCGTCAGGTAAATAATACATGCGGGCAGCAGAAGGGTGATGAATTTCTGAAAAATGTCTGTGATTTTCTCTATGAGATCGGGCCGAAGAATCATGTATACCGCTTTAGCGGAGATGAATTTGCACTTTTGTTTACACACAGCGATGAAACAGAGATCAAAAAGTGTATTACGGATATCCGGCAGCGTATGGAAAAACCATGGCAGATAGGGGATTACCGTTTTCTGCTCTCTGTTGTGATGGGGATCATATGGCATTCCGGTGACGGGGAAACCCTGGAAGAGGTCATCAATGCCGTGGAATATGCGGTTTTTCGGGCGAAATCAGGGAAAAGCGGTGAGATCTGCTACTGCGATAAAGAAATGCTGGATGGACTGGAGCGAAGACGAAAAGTCATCATGATCCTGAAAGAAAAAATCGCGGACCGCAGTTTTGAGATGTATTATCAGCCTATTTATTCCGTAGCCGACGGAGAATTCTGCTATGCTGAATCACTGATGCGGATACCGGAGTCTCCGATCGGTCCGATTTACCCGTCTGAGTTTATTCCGATCGCGGAGGAGACCGGACTGATCATTGACATAACTTATATCATGCTGGATAAAGTCTGCAGGTTTATCAGCAGGCTGTTACAAAGAGGGATTCCGATTCAGGCAATTCATGTTAATTTTTCTGCTGTCCAGTTTTCACAGAACGATCTCATGGAGAAGGTTCTGGAGATCATCCGGCGGAACCATACTCCCATGTCTGCCATTAAGATTGAGTTTACAGAGAGTACTTTGGCGGAGAACACACAGGTCGTATCAAAGTTTGCTGTGGAGATGGAAAAGCACGGAATCAAAATGGGCCTGGATGACTTCGGAACAGGCTACTCCAACATAGCAACCGTTATCAATATTCCCTTTGGCACAGTCAAGCTGGACAAGAGTCTGGTATGGGGTTCTGTCGAGAACAAAAAGTCTGCGCTTACCGTGAAAAATCTGTCGCGTACATTTCAGGAGCTGGGAATGACCGTTATCGCAGAAGGAGTGGAGACTGAAGAACAGAGCCGTTTGATTGCCAATTTTGGAATTGACCAGATCCAGGGATTCTATTATGCAAAACCAATGCCTGAGGATCAGCTGGAGATGTTTATGATAAAACACTGGACACCTGCTGACTGAAAGAGAGCTGTGCTGCTAAAGTTTTAGCGGACAGCTCTCTTTTGCTGCATATATTTATTTCCATTCTTGGAATCGGACAGGCTTTGATAGCTTTCCGAGCAGCCGTATATCAGGTCCACAGTTTTCAGGAAGTTTCACAGAGACGATATGGCTGTTATCATATGTCTTAAAGAAATATTCTTTTCCGGTAAGGCTTATGCAGGCGGTGTACTGGGTATAGTCAGAGGTTCCTCTGTCGGTTACCACTGCACCTTTTGGGATAGAGACTCCTTCTAATAGATGAAAGCAGGTGTTTACTGCCTGCTCTCTGTTGTCCGGTATCGGAGTGTGACTCTTTAGGTAAGCAGTTCTGACAAATCTGGCCGGAGGTGTGAAATCACCGGGCAGTCCAAAAGTGCCGGCGCCTTGCCCGAAAGGTTTCAAAGGAAAAGCCCCCCAGTTTTGTTCTGTGTGCTGAGACGGACTCATATTCATGTAATTCCGGAGGTTTGCCATATGCCATGGGAAGTCAGGGCTGTTGGAGAAGACACCAATAGGATTTTCCATGATCTTAAGACCTTCTGAGGTTGTTTCGATCACCATACATTTTCCGGATGAGTCTGCCATAATCCAGTGGAGAGGAGCAATGATTTCTGTGACCGGATCTTTGACTCCTGTGATCCGGACGGCGCGCAGCAAAGAAGCCGCCTGATCAGTGGATGCACATTGGCTTAGAAGAAATTTCACAAGCTCGGTGGAAGCCACTGCGATCTGCCTGGAGCCAGAAGGCGCCGGGGGATCATATAAGGCGTAACCTGGAAAATACAGCACAGCGGCTGCAAATCCCATTTCATTGACACCGTCCGCTAAAGTGACCGGAGAGAGATTTTGGCCGATTCCCATAAAACTATATTGATTTTTAATTCTGTGAGTATTCAGCAGATTTTTCCATTGATATCCTTTTGGTACGATATAAAATTCAGGGTCAAGGGGGTAGGAAAAATCCATCGTGCGGCCAAAATATACATCGCCCGCAGAATTCTGTGTTGTGAGTGCGGTACACATGGAGAACATCTCCTTAATCAGGCATTTAATTTTAGTATATGCTTCACACCAAAGAGTAGTATCCTGTTTTCGTCTGATGTATAATAAGACAGGGGAAGATAGGAGGAATGCATGAACAAGTTGTTTGAAGCTATGAATTTAAAGAATTTAAAAATAAAGAACCGTATCTGTGTGCCGCCGATGGTGTGCTATAACTGGGTGGAGGAAGACGGCTATGTAGTTCAGAGAAATATTGATCATTACAGAGCCATTGCCAGGGGCGGTGCCGGCCTGATCATTCAGGAGGCTACCTGTGTGGATCCGGAAGGGAAACTTTCCAAAGATCAGCTGGGCATCTGGGAGGATGGACAGATCGATGGGCTGAAAGAGATCGTAGATGCGGTGCATGAAGAAGACTGCCCGATATTTTTGCAGATCCATCATGCAGGGGTGAACGGCTCCGGTGAGTACCTGCTTTGTCCGAGTGATTATGAGATGGATAAAGACGGAGAAAAAAGAATCGGTCATGAAATGACGAAAGAACAGATACAGAAGGTGCAGGATCAGTTTGTGAAAGCTGCGGTGAGAGCTTATCAGGCCGGCTATGACGGGGTGGAACTGCACGGGTGCCACAGTTATCTGATGTGTGAATTTTTCAATTCCAGGGTCAACAAAAGGACCGATGAATATGGACAGTATCCGGAGAGGTTTGCAGTGGAGATTCTGGAAAAGATCAAAGAGGCAGTGCCGAAGGAGTTTATTGTGGGAATCCGGCTGGGAGCCTTTGAACCCGCTCTTGCAGACGGTATCCGTCATGCCAAACTTCTGGAGGAACACGGGATTGATTTTTTGGATATTTCCTATGGATTTTCCGGGGAAGATGAGCCTGGTGCTCCAAAAGATTTTCCATACAAAGATGTGATCCATGCCGCGGGGGAGATCAAAAAGCATGTATCGGTTCCTGTTTTTGCGGTCAACAGCATAACGGATGCCCGGATGGCAGAAGACATTTTAGAGCGCACCGGTGTGGATATGGCGGATATCGGCAGGGGTGTGCTGGTCAACTATAACTGGGCCATCGATGCGAAAGAAGGAAGAGATACCGGCAGATGTCTGCACTGCAAAGAATGCCAGTGGAGGATCGATGCCGAAAAATGTGCAGGAAGGGTCCTGCTGAACAGAAAAAGAAATATGGGAGAATAAAAAAACCTTTCAGTGTAAATTCATCGACACAGTCATCCCTTGAAAACCGCGGGAGAATGGATTAAAATGAAACATGTAAAATTAAATCGTGCAAAGATAAAAACACAGTCCCGGCCGGTAGTCCGGGCACAGAGATAGAATCTGTCAGTAACCTGCCTCCTCGGTTGTCCATTCTTTGCTGCCAAAAGCGAGGAGTGTTTTTTATGCAAAAAATTGAGAACAGGCTGACAGTATATTTTGATGAACCCTTTTGGGTCGGAATCTATGAACGTGTTCTGGACGGTGAGTTGGAAGTGTCCAAAATAACGTTCGGGGCAGAACCAAAAGACTATGAAGTTCTGGCATTTCTTATGGAGCGTCATGGAGAACTTCGTTTCAGTCCTCCTGTGGATGTTTCGGTGAAAGAGGTGAAAAACCTGAATCCCAAACGGATGCAGAGGAGCCTTAGAAGGCACAGAGACGCAGGGATGGGAACAAAATCCCAGCAGGCGCTGGCTGCCCAGAGAGAAGAACAAAAAGCCGGAAGGAAAGAGCGCAGGAGAGATCTGCGGGAAGAACGGAAGCGGCAGCAGTTTTTGATAAAACAGGAGAAGAAGAAACAAAGACACAGAGGAAGATAGGAGATAAAATGAAAGAAGTTCTAATGATGAAACTGGAAAGCTGTCCATACTGCCATCAGGCGCTGGATATGATGGAAGAACTCAAACGGGAACAGCCGGAGTATAAAAACATTCCTGTAAAAATGGTCAATGAGGATGAGGACACTGAACTTTCAGAGCCTCTCGACTACTGGTATGTTCCCACTTTTTATGTGGACGGAAAGAAACTTCATGAGGGGGTTCCCACAAAAGAAAAAATAAAGAAAGTTTTTGAAGGGGCATTAAAAGAATAAGCCCAGGAATTCCTTTTTTGACGGGTGCATATATTTAGAAAAAGACTGCAAAAAGGAATGAACTATGATATATGTAGTAAATGAAGGGGATACGATTGATTCTATCGCTGCCCAGTTTGGAGTTTCAAGGAGCAGGCTGATCTATGACAACCAGCTTTATGCCGGACGCGTTGTGACCGGTCAGGCGCTGCTGATTCTGGAGCCTTCTGACGTCCATACGGTACAGGAAGGGGATACGCTGACATCGATTGCACAGCAGTACGGCACTTCGGTTTCTTCGATTGTCAGAAAAAATCCATATCTGCTGAACGAATCAAATCTGATGCCGGGAGATGTGCTGACGATCCGCTATCGGCAGGAGCAGCTGGGGAACCTCAATGTAACGGGTTATGCATATCCATATATCAGCACGGAGATTTTAAGAGAAGTTCTCTTATATTTAGATGAACTTCTGATCTTTTCTTATGGCTTTACAACCGAAGGAACGCTCATACCGCCGGCGATGGAAGAACCTCTGATTGAACAGGCATTGGAGTTTGGGGTTGATCCTATGCTTGTGCTGACACCGTTTGCGGAGACCGGGAGTTTTAATAATCAGCTGGTGAAGGCTGTATCGGAAGATCTTCAGATGCAGCAGGTTCTGATTGAGAATCTGGTTCAGACAGTTCAGGAAAAGCAGTATGCCGGAGTGGATGTGGATTTTGAATACATCCTTCCGGAGGACCGGGAGGGATATGCAGCCTTCGTAGGGAACTTAAGAGAGCGGATGAATCCCTTAGGATATAAGGTGTCTGTCGCTTTAGCGCCTAAAATTTCCGCAGATCAGCCGGGCCTGTTATATGAAGGAATGGACTACGGACTTTTGGGTGCTAATGCAGATTCCGTATTTTTAATGACGTATGAATGGGGCTATACGTTCGGGCCGCCAATGGCAGTTGCACCGATCAACAAGGTACAGCAGGTTTTGGATTACGCGGTAACAGAAATACCGCCGGAAAAAATATACATGGGAATCCCGAACTATGCCTATGACTGGCCGCTTCCCTACGAGAGAGGAACAACAAGGGCAAGGACGATCGGAAATGTGGAAGCAGTCGAGATCGCAGACGAGAACGGGGTGCAGATTCGGTTCGATGAAACTGCCATGAGTCCGTTTTTTAACTATACGTCAAATGGAACAGAACATGAAGTATGGTTTGAAGATGTCCGGAGCATTGATGTAAAAGTACGGACGGCGAAAGAATATGGTTTTACAGGTGTGGGATACTGGAATCTGATGAGGCCGTTTCGGGCCAACTGGCTGCTGCTGGACAGTTTATTTCAGTTAAACGACAGACCGTAGACGGGAGGAATCTTATGGGGAAACATATTGTAAGTATGATGCTGGCGGCACTGATCGGGCTTGGTGCATCCGTTCAGGAGATAAGAGAAAAGGAACCCGTCAAACCGGCATTTTCTAATAAAAGTATCAGAGGTTTTTCTTACGAAAAGGTTCCGAAGGCAGTGAAAGAAAAAATTAGCGGGGTTTCTTACAGGCCCAATCCGAACATCACATTTCAGGACCTTCGATATGTTAAGGTAAAATATTACGGTTATGACGGAAAGATCAGGAGCGGACAACTGCTTGTGAATAAGTCCATTGCCAAAGATACCGTGGAAATTTTTCAGGAGCTTTATGATATGCAGTACCCGATTGAGAGCATCCGCCTGATCGATGATTACGGAGCCGATGACACCAAATCTATGGAAGCCAATAACACCTCTGCCTTTAACTATCGGATTGTAGAAGGGACCAGTCATCTGTCAAAACACGCTTATGGCAGGGCGATTGACATTAATCCGAGAGTCAACCCCTTTGTAAAGAGGAATTCCATCACACCTGAAAACGGAAAGATCTATGCACAGAGAGATGTGAAAAAGTGTAAAGGAAAGTATAAGTATAACATGATTCACAGAAATGACCGGGTGTACCGGATTTTCAGGAAACACGGGTTTCAGTGGGGCGGTGACTGGATTACATATAAAGACTATCAGCACTTTGAAAAACGGTAAATGACAAGACACATGAAAAAACTCCGGTAAAGATTTATGACCGGAGTTTTTTGAACTTATAAAAGATTTTGATTTAATGTTTCTGCCAGACGGTTTCTGGCTTTGGTCACCATTTTGTCTGAAACTTTTTTTGCAGACAGGCACTGTTCCAACTGTTCCATACGGGAGTCTACCCGTGAGAAAGTGGTTTTTTGATTTTTTTCGTGTTGTTCAAACGCATTTTTGATATCTTCAAATTGTTCGCTGGCCAGATCTCTTGAAAGGTCGGCGTTTAAATATTTATCTGTCGTCTCGATCGCCCTCAGGCCCAGCCTGTATTCATTGTCACTGAGTCCTTCCGGTTTTATGTGGGCCGTGCCGCAGCCGCTTAAGGCAGCGGAAACTGCAAAAGCTAATATACCGGTCAAGAGATATCTTTTCATATGAAAACCTCACTTTTTGTATGAATCTAATAAAAAATCAGTAAATTTTTGTTTGAATCATACAATAGCACAGATCTCATAACGTGTAAATATTTCCACTGTACTTTTTTGGATACATAAGATATAAAACCGATTTTGCTATAAATCCAGGGAAGAAAGAATTTCTTTCAGCTGGCCTGCAGACTTATGCAGCAGACTGGATTCTTCACTGTTTAAGTCAATCTCGATGACCTGTTCCGCACCGTTTTTGTTGACGATGGTCGGTACGCTCAGACAGAGATCGGACAGGCCGTATTCACCGCTAAGCAGACTGGAAACCGGAAGGATGGAATTTTTATTCCGGATAATGCTCTCTGCAATATGGCTGACTGCGATGGCGACGCCGTAATACGTAGCGCCTTTTTTTTCGATGATCTCATAGGCGCTGTTTTTCACATCGTCGAAAATTCTTTTCATGGACTTCTCGTGGTCAAAGTGCCCGCGCATTTCACAAAATTCGTTGATGCCGATCCCTGAGACATTGGTGTCGCTCCAGACCGCCAGTTCACTGTCTCCGTGCTCCCCGATGATAAATGCCTGAATGCTGCCGCTGTCTACTTCCAGATGTTCGCTGAGCAGGTATTGGAAACGTGCCGAATCCAGGACAGTTCCGGAGCCAAAGACCCGGTTTTTTGGAAATCCGGAAAGTTTTAAGGTCACATAAGTAAGAATATCAACCGGATTGGCAACAACCAATAAGATTCCTTCAGAGTTTCGTCTGGTGATCTCCGGAATAATGGATTTAAAAATGGATACATTCTTGTGTACCAGGTCGAGACGGGTTTCATCGGGCTTCTGATTTGCACCGGCGGTTATGATAATCAGCCCGCAGTCCGCGACATCATCATAGGAGCCTGCATATATCTTGGATGTATCTACATACGGGCGTCCATGGCTTAAATCCATCGCCTCACCCCGGGCTTTTTCTTCGTTTACATCGATTAAGACCAGCTCGGAAAACAGTCCCTGGTGCATCAGGCTGAATGCGGTGGATGCACCGACAAATCCGCAGCCGATGATGGCCGCTTTTCTATTATTAATCATAAAAAATCCTCCTTTGTATTAAGTAGTTTAACAAAGGAGGATAAAATATTCATCGAATTTTGATAAAGTGAGAAACTGTATCAAAAACTATTTGTTGGATCTTCTCCAGATGTGAGCTTTTTCTGCGTCTTTGATCAGCTGGTCTCTGAAGTCCGGATGAGCGATATTGATCAGGGCTTCCGCGCGCTGCCATGCAGAGAGTCCTTTCATGTTTGCCATTCCGTATTCGGTGACGATATAGTGTGCATTGGCACGGGTGTCTGTGACAATAGACCCGTTATGCAGGGTAGGAAGAATACGGGAATGCATCTGTCCGGCCTTGTCAGTGAAAGTGGAAGACAGGCATACAAAACTCTTTCCGCCGTTGGATAAGTAAGCTCCCATAACGAAGTCTAACTGACCGCCGGCACCGCTGATCTGTTTGATTCCTGAAGACTCAGCACTGATCTGTCCGTATAAATCCACATCTACGGCATTGTTGATAGAGATGAAATTGTCAATGGAAGAAACCCTTGCAATATCATTTGTATAGTTAACAGGAGCACTCATACATTCCGGATTGTCATTTAAGTAGTCATATAATTTTTTGGTCCCTGCTGCGAATGCATAAGTCTGACGGTAGCGGTCGATATTTTTTCTGGCACCGGTGATCTTTCCTGCTTTTGCAATGTCTACAAACGCATCCACATACATTTCAGTGTGAACGCCCAGGTCTTTAAGGTCAGATTCCGCGATCATGGAACCTACTGCATTCGGCATTCCGCCGATGCCAAGCTGGAGACATGCGCCGTTCGGGATCTGGTCTACGATGAGTTTTGCAACGGCTTTGTCCACGTCGGTGGCTGCTCCGCCTCCGCCCAGCTCTGCGATCGCAGGATTTTCGCCTTCGACGATCATGTCAACTTTGGAAATATGTACACCCTCTTCAAATCCGCCTAAGCAGCGAGGCATATTTTCGTTGACTTCCACGATGACACAGTCGGCTTTTTCAAGCATTGCAGCCAGGTGGGATGCACTCGGCCCGAAGTTGAAGAATCCGTGTTCGTCCATCGGGGCAACCTGCATCATCGCAACATCCACGTGATCGATGTAATTGCGGTAATATCCCGGCAGCTCGGAATAACGGATCGGTGCGTAGTAGGAAAAGCCTTCCTTGATCCATTTTCTCTCCAGTCCGCCCATGTGCCAGGAATTCCATGTAAAGTGATCGGCAGGGGAGTCGATCTTAGTGATTTCCAGCGGCCACATGACGATTCCGCCCCGGATATTAATATTTTCCAATTCCGGCATTCTTTTTGCCAAAGCCTTGTCAAGGGCAGCCGGTGTGGTGACGCACCAGCCGTACTCCAGCCAATCGCCGGATTTCACAACTTTTACGGCCTCATCGGCTGTTTTAAGTTTCTTTTGGTATTCTTCCTTAAATGACATAAGTAATCCTCCTGTCTTTTATCTGTTAATTTATTAACATACCATTCCATTGTACCATCCGCATAAAAGAAACACAAGTAAAATAATTTAAATTATGGGTGGCCTTTTTACAAGTTTTGTACTATAATTAGATACTAAGTTTAGGAGGACATTTATGGAACACAAAAAATTTACTTGGAAGCATTACACCCTGATCGCAGTCGGGATTGTTTTTGTGATCTACTGCTGTATCGCAGTGTATTTCAGCAAGAAGTTTACATATGGGACAAAGATCAATGGTGTCGATGTTTCCAACAAGACAGTTGACGAAGTTACAGACATTTTCAAAAAAAAGGCGGACGGCTATTCGCTGACCGTCAAAGAACGAAAAGGCAGAGAGGAAGTTTTAAAGAGCAGTGTGCTCAAGGTTTCCTTTGATGGTGAAGACCAGATCAGGAAGATTAAAGACGGACAGAGTTCTTTTCTGTGGATTAAAGGTGTTTTCGGGGGAGAGAAGTACAAAGATATTGATATGTTTGCTTATGACAAAGCCGCTTTTCAAAAGGCCTTTCAAAAGCTTGACTGCTTCAAAAAGAAAAATATCATCAAGATCCAAAATGCCAAACCGGTTTACAAAGACGGATCTTATCAGATCCAGAAAGAAGAGATCGGTACGGTCTTAAAGAAGAAAAAGACGGAAAAGCTCATAGAGAGTGCCGTAGAAGGCGGTGTCGCTGCTGTGGATCTGGACAAGGAGGGCGCCTATGATGCCCCGAAGTATACGAGCAAGAGCAAAGAGATCATTTCTCTGAAAGACAGGATGAACGATTCTCTGAAGGGAAGCATTACGTATAAGTTCGGGAAACAGACGGTAGTTCTCGATAAGGACGTATACCACAAGTGGTTTAAGATTAAAAATGACACAGATTTTACTGTTGATATGAAGAAAATGGAAAACTGGGTCATGAAGTTTGCATACAAATATAACACGATGGGGACCATGCGTACCGTCAAGACTCATGACGGACGAACCAAAAAGATTTTCGGAGGTCCTTACGGCTGGAGAAT
>NZ_FR889206.1:56824-57595 GCF_000432215.1 Anaerostipes sp. CAG:276 | reverse complement strand
TCCTTACGGCTGGAGAATGAGCCGTGAAAAGGAAGAAGCCGCAGTCAAAAAAATGCTGAAAGAGGGCACCACCGAGACAAGAGAGCCATACTGGCGCCAGAAGGCAAAAGTATACGACGGATATCAGGGAGACATCGGCGACACTTATATCGAGGTAGATATGGGACAGCAGGAAGTTTTCTACATTAAAAAGAAAAAGATTGTCTTTTCTTCATCCGTAGTCACAGGCAAGATGGAAGCTGGAAGAAAAACACCGGAATGTGTGGCATTTGTACTGTATAAACAGCGCAATGCGACATTGAGCGGTCAGGGTTATAACTCACCGGTATCTTACTGGATGCCGTTCAACGGCAACGTGGGACTTCACGATGCAAGCTGGAGGTCTTCTTTTGGAGGAAGCGAGTACATTTCCGGGGGATCACACGGATGTGTCAATATGCCGCCTTATGCAGCTGCATCACTTTACAATATGATCGATGCCGGAACACCGGTTATCTGCTATTACTAAAATGAAACCGAGAGAGCAGGATTTAGATAGTCTGGGCTCTCTCTTTTTGTTATTTCAATAGGAAAGGTCTGCGGCCTTTTTGTCCATGGAACAGGAGGAGATGAAAATGAGGGTCAGCATAACACAGTGGGTGCATGAAGAGCTGAGACGCTTTATCAGACAAGGAGACTTATGTATCGATGCAACGGTTGGAAACGGAGGTGACACTGAGTATTTGTGCGGACTGACAGACAGGGTGATCGGATTTGAAATACAGGAGGAAG
>NZ_FR889206.1:48998-56753 GCF_000432215.1 Anaerostipes sp. CAG:276 | reverse complement strand
TCCGGAGCTTATTTTGGACAGCCATGAAAATATGGACCGGTATGCAGAAAAAGGCACAGTGCAGGCGATCTTGTTTAATCTGGGCTATCTTCCAGGTGGGGACCACAGGATTGCCACGAGGCCGAACAGTACGATACAGGCTGTTAGAGTGGGACTTGAGCTTTTGAAACCGGGAGGAATTATCAGTGTTTGTGTGTATAGTGGAGGAGATACCGGCTTTGCGGAGAAAGAAGAAGTTCTTCAATACTTAAGGCAGCTGGATGACAGGAGATATATTGTTATTAAACAGGACTTCTATAATAAACAGAATCATCCTCCGCTTCCGGTACTTATTTTGAAACTGGGATTTTGATTTTCTGCGGTATTTGAAAGATGGAGGAATATTTTATGAAAAGAACTGAGGGAGAGAACGGTGCGTTCCATATAGACGGACAGGCGTTTTATGATGCGATCGTCAGCAGTACTGAAGATTATATCTATATCATAGATATGACAACCGATATGGCTCTGATTTCCGATAATATGCTGCAGGATTTTGATCTGCCGGGAAGGCTCGTACCCGGGCTTGTTCCCGTGTGGGGCAAACTGGTACATAACAAAGATAAAAAACGATATTTCGACTCTGTGGATGATATGCTCAGAGGGATGACGGATATACATAATGTAGAGTATCAGGTAAAAAACAGAGATAATGAATATGTATGGGTTGTATGCCGCGGACTGTTAAAGAGAGACCAGAATCAAAATCCGCTCTCCTTTGCAGGTGTGGTGACTCCGATCGGCAGCAAAGGAAAGATTGACCGCACCACAGGGCTGTTCACCCAGGAAAAGTGCAGGGAACGGATAGAATTTCTGCTGAACCAGGGAAGCGCCAGGGGAGGGCTTTTGCTGTTAGGGCTGGACGATTTTAAACAGATCAATAATCTGAAAGACCATACTTTTGGAGATCTGGTGCTTCGGCAGATGGCACAGAATATACAGCAGATGCTGCCTTCTAAGACTGAGATTTTCCGGTTCGACGGTGATGAATTTGCAGTTGTCTGTCCGGAAGCATCATTAGAGGAGATCGAAGAATTATATCGGTCTATTCATACATATGCCAACTGTGAACATGAGATTGACAGAATTTCTTATTTCTGTTCTGTTTCGGGAGGGATATCCATCATAGGAAAAGACGCGGATAACTATTTAGATCTGCTCAAATTTGCAGCAAGCGCTTTGGATGCATCCAAGAAGCGGGGAAAAAATACTTGTACTGTGTTTTCACCGGATCTTTTACAGTCAGAATTGAGATTAATGGAATTAAACAGGCAGCTTCAGCGCTGTGTAAGAGATGGAATGCAGGGGTTTACATTGGTTTACCAGCCGCTTGTCAGAGCTGACGGACTTGGACTTACCGGGGCTGAAGCCCTGCTCCGCTGGTCCTGTCCTGACACCGAAGATGCGGGCCCTGCTCAGTTTATACCTCTCCTTGAAAACAGCGGGCTGATGATAGAAGCAGGAAAATGGATTTTGGATCAGGCATTCTCTGTATGTAAACGATGGCTGCTTTACTGTCCTGATTTTATTATGCATATCAATGTCTCCTACCTTCAGTTTATAGATAAAGATTTTGTTCCGACAGTGGTGCTGCTGCTGGAAAAATATCATCTGGACGCGCAGCACATTGTACTGGAACTTACCGAGAGCTACTTTGTGACCGATATGCCGGCACTGAAAGAAACCCTCCAAAGACTCAGGCAGCTTCATATCCGGATCGCCATGGATGATTTCGGAACGGGATATTCCTCACTGGGAATGTTGTCCCAGACTCCCGCAGATATTGTAAAGATTGACAGGGTCTTTATTTCCTTTATTAATGACCGGGATCATGTATTTAATCATTCTTTTATCGGGGCGGTCATAAAGCTGTGCCACAGTGTAGGAATTGCTGTATGTGTGGAAGGAGTTGAGCATCCGGGAGAACTGGAAGCAGTGTGTTCCCTGGAAGCAGACAGTATACAGGGATTTTATATCTCAAAACCGATCCCGGCGGATCAGTTTGAGGAGAAATATTGGAAAAGGGACGGGAGGCAGTGAATATGACGTCGATAGACCAGACAGAAGACAAGTATGTAAAGCTTATTTACCGGCGCATTATTATCCTGGCTTCTGCGGCGCACTTTTCTTATATCGTTATATTTGCACTCACCGGTGTATATCCTCTTGCTGTATACAATATCGCAAGTGTGTGCTTTTATCTTGCTATGGGGCAGAGCGTGGAAAGAGGATACTACCGCATGGCGGTAACATGTGTGCACTTTGAGGTCTGTGTGTTTGCTGTGGTCTGTACATTGTCTGCGGGATGGGATATTGGAATTTCTCCTTATCTGATTGCCATGACTTCCCTGACTTATTTTTGCCCCTTCAAACATAAATATGTGCCTTATCTTTTCGCGGGATTTGAGATCTGCGTATTCCTTGCGCTGAGATTATATACTGGATTCGCCTGCCCTGATTTTTTGGCAGTTTCTGAAAAAGAGGCACTGTGGATCTTAATTTTCAGTATCTGTGCCTGTTTTACGATTATTTTATATGCGGCTGTTTCTTCGAAGCTGTCTGCCGCTGTCAGCCGGCAGGAACTGCAGGATGAAAACCGCAGCCTGTCGACGCTTGCGAACTATGACCAGCTCACCGGCCTGCTGAGCCGGCATGCTTTCCTAAAAAGGGCGGAACATTGTCAGGCATCCTCTGCAGTGCTGGTACTGAGCGATATTGATGATTTTAAGGTTGTCAACGACACATGGGGACATTCCTGCGGAGATAAGATTCTGAGTGAAACAGCAGAACTTATCCGTTCTTTCCTGGGAGGAAACGTGGATGTCTGCCGGTGGGGAGGAGAAGAGTTTGTCTTTCTTTTCCGGGACACGCCGCTGAAGGATGTGCTCGTAAAGCTTCAGGAACTGTGTGATACGGTAGCCGGACATACTTTCTGCTGTGACGATAAAAAACTGCATATTACCATGACCTTCGGAGTCAGCCCTTCCGGAGAAGGAGCCTCACCCGAGGAGATCATTGCCCTGGCCGACAGACAGATGTACAAAGGCAAGACAGAAGGGAAGAACCGCGTCGTCTGCGGGAAATCATGAGACTGCGTGCGGTGCACGTCCGTCTGAAAGGCATGAATTACGGTGTGCCCTGTGGGTATATTTTGGTTTTACATTTCATATAGTATTAATTGTATGACATTTTCCACATAATTTCCGTTCGGCTCTTAGAATGCCTCACTCCAATCATGTAGAAAATGGACATAATGGCTACTGGAAAGGTATTCTTCGAATAAAATGGGCTATTCAATGTAAGATTTTTTATTCATTAGCCTTCTCCAGAAGAAACTATGTCCATTTTGACCAGTTTGGAGGCAATTGCATTCGAAAATCTTACATCTCTGAGACAGCAAGCCGGAAAACTGGTCAAAATGACATACAAAAAGAGCCGCATTCACTGCGGCTCCCATTTCAATATGCAATCATATTTTTACCTTATAACTTTATCATAAAAGTCATAAAACTTTAATATCCTCAAAAATGTAATGCGGTCTCTGATATACGGCGCGATTTTGGCCGTCTTTTCTCTCATTGATAAATCAAAGCCAAGATCCTGAAGACCAGCAGTTCCGTTCACTTTCCGAAGCATTTCTTCTATTTCTTCCGGCTTCGGAATTTCTTCGATTATCGCAGTGATTTCTTTTGTCTTCTGCTTTAATACTGCTGGATCTATCGTATCCAGAAGATTCGGATCATTGGTTTTTTTAATATTTTCACAGAGTTCTTTGTTCGTAAATATACGTTCAATCAGATCTGTCTCCACATCCACAGATTCTTTGATCTCAAACTTACCCTGTCTTAAATAATCAGCCGCCTTATGGTATATATCGCTGGCCAAAACAAGCCCAACTCCGACTTTTTCTCCGTGATACGCACTGATTTCCTCATTGATAACTGCCATTTCCCAAAAATGTGCCATATGATGCTCCGAACCGGATGCCGGACGGGAATTCCCTGTCATCTGCATGGCTAGGCCCGATAGAAGCAGCCCGTACATTAATTCTTCATATGCGGCAATTTCTCCTCGTATCAGCCCTTCCAATGATTTTTTCAAGTTATCCAAAGCTTCATACTCCATGCTGCAGATTCTGCTGCAGATAGATTCACCGTTTAAGAGATGTGTGATCTTCCAGTCTGCAAGCGCCGTATATTTTCCCAGAAGGTCCCCCACACCTGAGGCCGTCAGACGCATTGGTGCATGAGCGATTACGCGGCTGTCAGCGACTACAAGGATCGGTGAGACCGCAATCATACTTTTTTTAAACCCGTACCATGACATGGCGGCTACTGTGGAAACATATCCGTCTACACTGGCTGCCGTAGGCACGGAAATGAATGGAATCTGATCTTCATATGCATGATACCTTGTGAGATCATGGATGGTTCCGGAGCCAACTGCGATCAGGCAGTCGATGCCTTCCATCTGCTCCAATGCTTTCCGGACTTTATGTACACCGATCTCATTGGCATGGAGATTTTCAGGATTCAGTTTTATAACCTTGATCCCGCGGATGAGTCTCTCAACTTCTTTTCCCGCTGCCTCATATGTATGATCGTCACAGACCATTGCGAAATTGCGGTACTGGGTATAAGGATCTTTTTGTAAAAACTCCGGTATCCTTTGCAGTGCCCCCTGCTCCAGGATCATATCCTTCACCTTCAGCCGGTGCTCCTTCCCACAGGTACATTTTCCGGTAAATTCTTTCATATCTATTCTCATATGTTTCTCCCTTCTAAGAAAATAAAATCCGCTTTTCTTTATGATATATTTTGTTTAAAGGATCTTCAAGATCAGTTTGTTTCCTTTCTCCCATACCAAAACTTTACCAGCCGGAAAAGGAGCAGTATCCCAACTCCTTTGATCTGCCTCATAGCTGCACTCGTTTTTTCTCCCGTTAAACAGAAAAATGGAACGCCGTTTGAAGAAGCGTTCCATTTTCTATTATACTATTTTTCATTGTGGAGCAGTTTATGTTCCTTCCCTTTCAGAATTCCGTCATAAACGGTCGCCACAATCGGATTCTGGCTGGAAAGCTTGATCTGGGCCATCTTATCGATCTTATACAGACCCTCAACTCTCGCTTTCTTTGTCCTCGGCCCGATCGGCACAGGCTGGCCTCCTCCGGTAATGCATCCTCTCTTGCATGCCATGACTTCAACAAAGTCATAATAGATCTCTCCCGCATCCAATTTATCCAGTACCTCTGAGGCACATTTGAGACCATTGACTACCGCGATCTTTACGTCCCTGTCTCCCAGCTTAACGGAAGCTTCTTTGATCCCGTCCACGCCCCGGACACCGGTAAAACTGATGGCCTCCAGATCTTCTGCCCGGTCGCTGTTCATCAGACGGCGCAGGACAGCCTCTGTCACTCCTCCGGTCACACCAAAGATTGCTCCTGCCCCGGAAGAGATTCCAAACGGCATATCCAGAGCCTCCGGCTCTACCTGAGTAAGGTCTATCCCTGACTCCTGAATCATGCGGGATGCCTCGGTCGTTGTCAGAACATAGTCTACATTTTGTTCCCCTTCATTGAAATGTTCCGGCCTCGTGATTTCTGCTTTCTTTGCGGTACACGGCATGATCGATACGACCACAGTTTTCCTTGAGTCGTCTACCCCACCCATCCGTGCCTCTTCCTTGATCAGCGCTCCGAACATCTCCTGAGGAGAACGGCAGGTTGAAATATTTTTTCTGAACTGCGGATACCGGTTCTCACAAAATTTCACCCATGCAGGACAGCAGGAAGTGAATAACGGAAGATTATCACCGGATTCAAGCCGTTCTACCAGTTCTTTGGATTCTTCCATGACCGTTAAGTCTGCGCCGAAGTTTGTATCATAGACTTCATCAAATCCGATCCTTCTGAGTGCGGCTACAAGACGCCCCAGGACATTCTCTCCTTTCGGAATTCCGAACTTGTCTCCCACGGCTACGCGCACGGCGGGAGCAATCTGGACAACAACCCGTTTTTCCGGATCAGACAGCGCTTCCCAGACTCTTTCAATGTCCTGCTTGATCGTAATGGCTCCGGTAGGACAGACCGCACGGCACTGTCCGCATCCCACGCAGTCCGTCTGTGCCAGGTCTTTGTTAAAAGCCGTTGTCACCTGCATTTTTGACCCGCGGAATGCAAAGTCCAGGATTCCCATGCCCTGAATTTCATCGCAAGTCCTCACGCAGTCTCCGCATAAAATACATTTGTTAGGGTCTCGGATAATACATTCGGAAGACAAATCCTTCGGAAGCTGCTTTTTATTTTTCTCAAAGCGCACCTCCTTGATGCCCAGCTGTCTGGACAATTTCTGCAGGACACAGACACCGTTTTTCGTACAGGTCGTACAGTCTCTGCAGTGGGAGGCCAGCAAAAGCTCGATGATCATTTTTCTGTGATGCTTAAGCCTTGGGGTATTCGTATAGATTACCATCTTATCCCTTGGGGTCTCAGAGCAGGATGCAAAGATCCTTCCCCGGTCATCTTCCACCACACACATCCGGCATGCACCGTATGTGGAAAGTTCGGAATGATAGCAGAATGTAGGAAGATCGATCCCGGATTTTCGGATGACAGACAAAACATTTTTTTCATCTGTGAACTCTACCCTTCTGTTATTGATTGTCATATAACTCATCTTCTTCCCCTCCTACCCTTCAATATGGATCGCACCAAACGCACAGGCACTCTCACAAGCCCCGCACTTAATGCATTTATCATTGTCAATTACATACGGCTCTTTGATCCGTCCGCTGATGGCATCTGCCGGACAGTTCCTTGCACATTTGGAACATCCTTTGCAGCGTTCCGGGCTGATGATAAATCTTCTCAGGGCATTGCAGTTATGAGAAGCGCACTTCTTGTCAACCACATGCTCCACATACTCATCGCGGAACAGTTTTAAGGTACTCATGACAGGCAGGGCAGCACTTTTTCCCAGCCCGCAGAGCGCCGTCTCTGTGATCGTCGTGGCAAGTTCCTCTAAAAGATCCAGATCTTCAGGCTTCCCTTTTCCTTCTACGATCCGCTCAAGTATCTCCAGCATTCGCTTGGTTCCTTCCCGGCAGGGAACACATTTTCCGCAGCTTTCATTCTGGGTAAAGTTCATGAAAAACCGTGCCACTTCTACCATACAGGTGCTGTCATCCATGACAACAAGGCCTCCGGAACCGATCATGGCACCCATTTTTTTCAGGGAATCAAAGTCCAGATTTACATCCAGGTGCGGTGTGATCAGACATCCTCCGGACGGTCCTCCGATCTGTACCGCCTTGAATTCTCCGTCTCCCTTGATTCCTCCGCCGATGTCATAGATCACTTCCCGGAGCGTCGTTCCCATAGGCACCTCGATCAGGCCCGTGTGGTTGACACTGCCTGTCAGGGCAAACGCCTTGGTTCCGGGACTCTTTTCCGGTCCGATCCCTTTAAACCACTGTGCCCCTTCTGTGATGATCATCGGTACATTGGCGAACGTCTCTACATTATTCAGCACCGTCGGCTTTCCGAACAGTCCCTGTTCCACGGTTCTCGGCGGTTTTACACGGGGCATTCCCCGGTTGCCCTCGATGGATGCCGTCAGTGCGCTTCCCTCTCCGCAAACGAAAGCACCTGCTCCTTTATTGATATGTAAGTGGAAAGAAAAATCGGTTCCCAGGATATGATCTCCCAGAAGT
>NZ_FR889206.1:17204-48918 GCF_000432215.1 Anaerostipes sp. CAG:276 | reverse complement strand
CGGCCCGCACGTAAATGTATCCTTCCTGAGCACCCACCGCATAGGCTGCAATCATGATGCCTTCGATCATCTTGTGGGGATCTCCCTCCATGATGCTCCGGTCCATAAATGCACCCGGGTCTCCCTCGTCTCCGTTGCATACGACATAGCGGATTTTCTCTTCCTGTCCGGCTACTTGGGACCACTTATACCCTGTCGGGAAACCTCCGCCTCCCCGCCCTCTTAAGTTCGACTCAGATATTTCGCTGATCACCTCTTCCGGCTTCATGTCAAACAGTGCTTTTTCCAGAGCCTCGTATCCGCCGATGGACAAATATTCCTCTATGTGTTCTGCGTCAATATGCCCGCAGTTTTTCAGCACGATTCTCGTCTGTTTTTTATAGAAGGGAATCTCTTCCTGTCTCTGATATTCAATTCCATCCCTCTTGAATAACAGATGCCTGATCGGTTCCCCCTTTTCGATCGTCCTGTGAAAAATTTCCTCACAGTCTTCCAGCTTCACCTTCGTATATAGGATTCCCTGAGGCTCGATCCTCATCAAAGGACCCATCTCGCAGAAGCCATGGCATCCGCTTTTTTTAATTCCAATCTCACCGTCTCCGTGTGCAATCTCCGGTCCGAAATGGACTTCTACGTCTGGATGTTCCCCCACTAACTCACACATCCTGTCATAGATGGCACCGGACCCTCCGGAAAGACAGCCTGTACCTGCACAGATCAGGACCCGGCACTTACTTTTGTTCATCTGCTCCCTGGAAGTCTGACGGATCTGTCCGAGAGCTTCTCTGTTTTCAATCTTTTTCATCATCTAAGCTCCTCTCAGTTCTCGAATCAGTTCAGCGGCAGCATCCGGGGTCATCGCCGGATAGACTTTGTCATTGACGGTGAGGACCGGTGCAAGACCGCAGGCGCCGAGACAGGAAACGGTCTCCAGCGTGAACATCATATCATCCGTAGTCGCTTTCTCCTCTGAGAGCCCCAGTTCACTGTAAAGACGTTCCAGAATGGAGACCGATTTGCGGACATGACAGGCTGTTCCGTTGCAGACTTTAATGATATATTTTCCTTTTGGCTCAAAAGAAAAATTTTCATAAAAGGTCGCAACACTGTACGCCTTGGCTTCGTCAATGGACAGCTTTGATGCCACATAACTTAAAAGCTCCGGCGGAAGATAGCGGTATTCTGCCTGAATATCCTGGATGATCGGGATCAAAGCAGCCTGCGTAAGCCCGTGAGATGCTATGATCTCATCTGTTTTGTCATAGTAGGCCTGGTTTAACATGAGATACCTCCTTTACGTTGTGCATTTTGGTTAAATTTTTATCAATCACCGTTAATTATATGTCAATTTTGACTGATTATCAATAAAATAAGTATAAAACTTTTCACCAAACCGCAGAAAGTCCCACAGTGATAAAAGACAGCAGTCTTTTTCACTGTGGGACTTTCTTTCATTATTTTTTACATCGCCAGTTTAAATATTTCTACAATATCTTCTGTATTTAAGCGGCGCACCCAGCCGATGCTTCCGTCCTCATGGACAACGCGTACTCGTTTCGCCATGCGCTCCATCACTTCTTCATCTAAATCCTCAACTCCGGGAACATCCCTTAATTTTGTCGGAACTCCAAGGCTTAAGAAAAACAATTCTAAACGGTCGATGGCTTCCAGTACAGTTCTCTCCGGATCGCCATAGTCCATAGACACTCCCATAACACGAGTTGCCCATTTTATAAATTTGTCCATATTGTCTTTGTACACATATTTCATCCATGCAGGAGTAATCACCGCAAGCCCTGCTCCGTGAGTTACGCTCTGGTATTCACCGGATAACTCATGCTCGATGAAATGGGATGCCCAGTCGCCGGTTCTTCCCATGCCGGTCAGACCATTGTGCGAAAGGGTCGATGCCACCATGATGCTGGCTCTTGCCTCGTAATTTTCCGGATCTTTCATGAGAATCCGTCCGCAGTCCATACATGTGTGGAAAATAGCCTCACATAAATAGTCCGTCAGTATGTCATTCTCCTTTTCAGGAGTAAAATATCTCTCAAAGGAGTGAGACATGATGTCAATGATACCACATGCCGTCTGGAATGGAGGCAGAGTCATTGTAAGTTCCGGATTTTCAATGGCAAATCTGGCACGGTTGATGTCATTGTCACAGAACCGTTTTAAGTTTTCGTCTGCTTTTGTAATAACACAGCTGTTAGACGCCTCACTTCCTGTGGCGGCAATGGTAAGAATGACACCTAGAGGAGTACTCTTTGTCGGCACATCATGAGGTACCCCGTCTTCTTCGATAAAGAAATCCCAGACGTCTCCTTCATAAGGAAGACCCATGGCAATCGCCTTTGTAGAATCGATAACGCTTCCTCCGCCGATGGCCAGAAGAAAATCGACGCCCTCTTTCTTACAGAGTTCGATCCCCTCATAAACCTTTGACAAATGAGGGTTCGGGACAACTCCTCCGAGTTCCACTACCTTCAATCCGTCTGCTTTTAACATATCGATCACTTTGTCGACAAATCCGTTTTGTTTTACAAATCCGCTGTCGTGATGTACCAGCACGGTTGTTCCGCCGTATTCTTTGATCCATTTTCCCGTTTCTTTTTCTGCATCTCTTCCCACAACCAGTCTGGTAGGGCTTAAAAATGTAAAATCATTCATTTGAATCTCCTTCCGTTTCCGTCTTAATTATTCCATATTTGCGTGACGTGCAAACAATTCCTTGTCACCCTGTTTTGTGATCCTCATCAAATCCATGACGATAGCGTCATATGTGATCCATGTCAATTCTTCAAAAGAAGACCCGGAAGACTGGACGCTGCCTTTTCCCTGGCCTGCACATTTTTCTGTCACTCCCGGAATGCGGATGGCCGCATCTGCCATAGAACCTATCTTATTTTCTGGGAACATTGTGACAGTCGCAACCTTTGCTCCCTGAGCCTTTGCAGTCTTGGCATTGGAAACTAAGCTGGCTGTATTCCCTGAGCCTGAACCGACAATCAGCAGGTCACCTTCCTGGATACTAGGAGTCGTAGGCTCCCCGACAAAATAAACCTGAAATCCCAAATGCATCAGCCGGTTAGAGAACCCTCTGGCAGCAAAGCCGGACCGCCCTGCTCCGCCTACGAAGATCCTTTTTGCGTTCATAATCAGATCTTCTACCTTTAACACGTCTTCATTCTGGATTTCTTTTGCGTTTTCCATTAATTCGTTTAAAATGGAAAAAACATTTTTGCACTCGCTCATATTCTTTCTTCCTCCTTGATTATAATAATGCATCTTGAATTGCTTTTGCTTCTGCAACCGGATCATCCGCATGACCGATAGCAGATCCAACGATCACGATATCTGGTTTTAATTCTACATATTTGCCGATAGTCTTACTGTTGATTCCTCCTGCTACGGCAATCTGAGATTTCTTTGCATTTGCTGTCATAACTTCCAGATCCTGAATAGGTTCTCTTCCCGCTGCCTGCTGGTCGGCTCCGGTGTGCACAGCCAGGATATCCACTCCGATCTCTTCCATTTTTGCGATCCTTGCCGGAAGGTCTTCCACACAAATCATATCTACGACCAGTTTTCTTTCATAATCTCTGGCAGCTTTTAAGGCTCCTTCTATTGTCAAATTATCAGAAACTCCCAAAATGGTAGCATAGGCAGCCCCTGCCTCATAGGCATAGCTTGCTTCTAAATATCCTCCGTCCATGATCTTTAAATCCGCCAGGATCTCCTTATCCGGGAAGAAACGGTGAAATTCACGCACTCCCCTCATTCCTTCGTCCATAACAAAAGGTGTTCCCACTTCAATAATGTCAACATGTTCCGCAACCTTGTCGGCAAAACGCAGGGCGTCCACAAGATTCATTTCATCCAATGCCAGCTGTAATTTCATTCTTTTTTCCTCCTAAAATTTATTTATTTGTTTTTTGGGCTGCATACTCGTTATAATATTTTAAAATTTTATTATAAATTCTGCTTCCGGCTTCGATTCCGGTATAGTGTGAAACTGCTTTTTCAATTCCGTTTTCACTGATATATGCCTGAATCTGGGCAGCCTGCTCATCCCCGTCCATGTCATATAAGAATGCTGCCGCGATTCCCTTCAGGATCAGGTCATTTGCAAGTCCGTACTCTTCACATTGAACAGCCGGTTTCACCATACGGTCTTCCGGATCCAGCTTCCGGATCGGAGCTTTAGCGATCCGCTCAACAGTATCTTTGACACCTGGTGTAGACCAGCGTCCGATGGTAGCGTCAATATAATCAACCATATCTTCATGTGCAAAACCATGTTTTTTCTCGATAAATGCGCTGGCCTGAAGCATAATGTCTCTCGTCAGTTGTTTGTTTTCCGGCACCATAAAGTAGTCCTGAATAATATCATAACCCATCTGGCGGGCGATGTAAGCTGACATCGTATGTCCGCCATTGACAACACAAAGTTTTCTTTCTAAATACTTATCGAGGTTGTCAGCATATTCTGCATCTTTGATCGGCTCGGCATCCGGGTCCACCAGCTGCTCTTTTTCAATGACAAGTTCAAATGTATTGCCCACATCAATTCCGTCCCTTCCGTCACGGTCAGCTGCAAACACCATACGGTCCACTGCTGTGCTCGGGATTCCGGCGATCTTATCCAGTTCCTCCTCTGTGAGAATCCCTGTCTTTAACAGTTCTTTCTTTAACATAACCCCGCAGTAAAAAGCATTCTCACATGGGATTACATTGACCCTTTCTTTTCCTGCGTCTAATCTGGCTTTTAATCCAGCTGCCAGGTTGTTTGCGATCTTTGGAAAATTGTCTGCGATGACTGCTGTTGTCACCAGATCGGCGTCTGTAATCGCCTGTGTCACTTCTTCCGGCTGCGTAATCGGAGATAATGCAGAGACTTTATCGATCTCTTTTCTTCTGTAATCTTCCTGGATTACATACAGGTAATAATTGTGATACTGATTCATCTCAGCATTTAATTTTTCATTTACATCGACAAACGTAATCTCATATCCTGTATTATGTAATAAGTCTGCTATAAATCCTCTGCCGATTTTTCCTGCTCCAAAATGTACCGCTTTCATAAAAATCTCCTTTTCTACAAATCATAATGTTAAAGGTGTGTTGTTTGCCTATGATCTTATTATAGAAAGCTTGTTTTGGAAAATCCATCTGTTCCA
The DNA here is from genome assembly GCF_000432215.1 of Anaerostipes sp. CAG:276. Lineage (NCBI taxonomy): Bacteria > Bacillati > Bacillota > Clostridia > Lachnospirales > Lachnospiraceae > Anaerostipes > Anaerostipes sp. CAG:276. The sequence continues at coordinate 43,738 of NZ_FR889206.1, read as the reverse complement.
GTTCTGTTTTTTTCAATTTTATTTTGACAAAATTATCACTGTGGCACAGACACAAAAAAAAACGGGCATTCTGTTCGGAATGTCCGTTTTTTGTATTATACAGCCAGCAGTTCCGCCAGATACTGTTTAAACTGATATCCGAACCACTGTCTGACTCCTTTCTCATCTGCTCTGTGGATCATTTCCTGGATATCCCTGTCCTCGATCACACTTTCCAGCATACGATTTAAAATATTTTTTTCATATTCCGACGCCTGATCCGGATAAACGGCATAAATGACATCCGTGTACTTTTCTCCGTTGGACAAATATTGATCGTCATGATAGTGAGCAGCAAAAAGCTTCGGTTCCGGCATTCGGGCAAGGACTGCTTCGTAATAGACCATGTCCGTTACCGGAATATAGTAGGACTGCTGTTTCTTCATTTTTTCTTCTGTTTCCGGCAGGGAACACAGGCTTTCTTCCGATAATATCCGCAGAAGGTTGTTTTTTAAATCTTTTTCCCTTGTCTCAACGATCCTGAATTGTCTGATAACTCTCAAGCCTGTATCCATGAGCAGGCGCAGTGTTTCAAGCGATTCTATATTATCCCTGGATTCCAGCTGGCGGCGTTCCTGTTCCCGGACCGTTATCTTGCGCATCGTTTTATATTTGTGGCGTTTGATCGCTTCATGGATCTGTTCCAATTCATTACTGCTTAAAAGCGGCGATACTTTCAGATAATTCCGTTTATCAATATAGAGAGGAATTGTGGATAAGATCAGATCATACTCGTCCAGATTTTCCTGACCGAACCCGACCAGCGATACCTCTTTGCTCACGCATATTTCCGGAATTTCCTGTTCTACCCGGTGGGCGAGCATTTTGGAAGAGCCCATGCCGCCGGAACAGACGACGAGAATCCGGAATGAACGCTTCATGACTTTATCCAGAGACACTGCAAAATAAAGTACCAGATAGCCGATCTCATCATCGGGGAAGAAATCATCCTGAAAAATCCTGTCTGCACCTTCCCGGATAATCCCGAACAGTTCTTCATAGTCTTTTTTCACATCCTCGATCAGCGGATTAGAAATACACATACCGCTTCGGATTCTTGTCAAAGCCCTCTCTATATGAACATACAGGCTTTCTTTTAATTCTTTGTCCCGGATCAGCTGAAGCCCCATACGGTCTTCCACATATTCAATGAATGTATGGATTTTAGAATCCAGAATACGGTTTTTGACCGTATAGACGCTTGATGTATCCTGGATCATTCCCATATGAAGCACCCATTTTATATACTGTTCTTCCTCCTGGCTCAGCAGAATATGAAATTCCTCTTCCAGCTCTCTTTTCACCTGCCGGGTAACCCTCTGTTCTTCTCCTTTAAAATTCTCAGTCTCAAACACTTTCTCATAGGGCTGTCCCTTTTGATGACAGCCGATCATCATGGCGATCAGCAGTATATATTCCAAGTACTCCCGGTCTTTGATCATAGCCGGCAGTTCACACTGATCCCGTATGATATTTTTCATTCTAAGGTAACATGCCGACATCACATCGAGATATCCGTACTCTTCCATCCTCTTTGTAAACGGATTCGACACATCCCCTTCTCTCCTCAGCCATTGATAGAGAGTGGCTTCATCTGCATGATTCAGAAGAATATTGATCATCAGCGCATTCTTCTCGATCTCACTGCCTGTGAGCAGGATTCCCTCCCCCTTTTTCTGGATCAGGTGAAGATCGTACACACCTAACTGCTCCTTTACCTTTTTCAGGTCATTTCGCACTGTGGGCACGGATGTATGATGGTCAATGGCCAGTGCTTCTGTTTTTATGTAATCATCCTGCTGAAGAAGATATAATAAAATAAAATCAATTCGTTCTCTGGGATCTACAATATAAATCTGTTTTTCCATCCCCAGAGAAATGCGCAGAGATTTCATGTCCTCTAAGCTTCCCACTGCGGCCATGCCTTTCTTGCTGACTGTATTAAGCTGTACTCCGTATTCCCTCATAATCTCTGTGACTTCCGGAATCTCACGGTATACCGTGCGGTCAGACACATTGATCTGCTTCGCGATTTCACCGATCGTCACATAACCTTTACTGTTCAGAATCACTTCTATTATTTCTTTAATCCGATTCGACATCTGCATCGTTCTCACCTCAAAAACATTTTAACACATCCTATTCAAAGATCACATCTATATCATGATCAAAACAAAAAGCATCAAATTCTTCCGGCAGCGGCCGGTCGGTGATCAATACGTCGATCTCCGCCAGATCAAATACTTTTATATAATATTTACAGTTTATTTTTGTGTGGTCTGCCAGCAAAATGGTTTTTTTAGCCTGCTGATGATATACCCTGGTGATCTCCGCATCTTCTAAATATAAGTTTGTCAGTCCCTGTGAAACATCCAGACCGCCCATCGACATAAAACAGATGTCTGCATAGCGGGACCTCACATAATTGCAGGCATCTGCACCGTAGACTGCATCATTGAAAATATCGTATTTTCCGCATACGACTTCTACATTTATGTTTGATGATTTTGCCAGTTCCTTGGCCGCGGCAAAGCCATGCGTCATGACATTTAACTTTTTATCCCGGTTGATATATTGAGCCAGATAAAAACAGGAACTGCTGGCATCCATAAAAACAGAGTCACCATTTTGGACAAACTGTGACGCAAGCCTCGCGATATATTTTTTCTCCTGTATATTTTCATCGTGCCGGAATGCCTGTGGGTATTGGGTCTGCTGCCTGCTTACATAAGAAGCGCCGCCCCGGTTTCTCTTCAGCAGACCCTTCTTTTCTAACAGCGTCAAGTCCCTGCGAATTGTCGGCTCACTGACATACAAAAGTTTTGTCAGTTCTTTGACCGAAATGTAATTTTTCTCTTTTACTAACTGGATAATTTTCCTTTCACGGTCTTCAAAACTCATAAGATTCCTCCCTTTGTTATCAATTATATGCGAAAATTTGATCGTTTTCAATCATAAGACGAGCACTTTTAGTTTCGAACTTCATTTTTTCAATCAAACCTTGATAATTTCCGAAAATATTATAGAATAACATCATATCTTTGAAAAATAAATAGAAAGGAATCAAATAGATGAAAATTGACGGAATTATTTTTGATATTGATGGAACACTGTGGGACGTAAGAGATGAGATTGCTCTGGCGCTTACCAGGGAAGCCCACAATCAGGGTCATCCTGAAATAAACTTTACATCTAAAAATCTCACCTCTGTATTCGGGATTCCGCCAAAGGAAGTGGCTGATCTGTTTATGTCTCACCTTCCTCCAAAAGAACGGTACAAACTCATGGAGGACTGTGGAAATCACCAGATAAAACTTGTCGAATCCCTGAACACCGACCGGACTTATCCGGGAGTAAAAGATACAATTAAAAAACTTGCACAGCAGTATCCCCTGTTTATCGTAAGCAACTGCCCCAGCGGTTATGTCCGTGCGTTTATGAGAAGAAACAAACTCTCTCCCTGGATCATGGACTATGAAGAACAGGGTCGTACCGGATTATCAAAAGGAGAAAACATAAAACTTGTCATGGAGCGCAGCCGGCTGAAGTCTCCCATATATATCGGGGATACAAAGGGAGATGCCGAAAGTGCGAAAAAAGCCGGGATCTCTTTTGTATGGGCATCTTATGGCTTTGGCCATGTGGATAACCCAGAATACTCCATTGACGATTTCAGAGAATTACACAGATTACTGGAACAATAAAAAGTTCTTTTCTCATTTTTTTAAAATTAGGGGTTGTAAACAATTTTTAATGAACTTATGCTTAAATTAAGGATATCCTTTATCACATAAACCAATGGATGAAAGGAGAAATTATGACAACTCAGCAAGACATGAAAGAACTTGAAGCGATCATCAACAAAGACTATGGCAATACAGCAGGCATCGTCGTATTAAAGGACGGTGAAATGCAGTATGAGCAGTACTTTAACGGCTGTACCGCCGAAAGCCGCGTTCATATATATTCTGTTACAAAGAGCATTGTCTCTATTTTGATCGGAATCGCCATGGACAAAGGCTTCATCACAGACATTGACCAGAAGGTTTTAGATTTTTTCCCTGAATACGTCCCAAAACAGAGAGAAAAAACCATACAGAATATCACACTGAAACATTTGCTGACGATGACAGCCCCGTACAAATACAAAATTGCCCCCTACGTCAAATACTTCACCAGCGATGACATGGTAACGTTTACGCTTGATTTACTGGGAGGCAGGGGAAAACCAGGCCAATTCAGATATGCTCCTTTGATCGGACCGGATCTTTTGACAGGTATTTTAAAACAAGCTGCCGGCCAGTCTGTATTTGAATTTGCCCGGGAAAATTTATTCATACCGCTTAAAATTACCGCGGAGCGCAGCATCGTATTTCATTCCAAGGAAGAACAGCTGGCATTTAACAAAGCCACGGATATCAGCGGCTGGGTCTCTGACCCGTCCGGTACAAACACAGGAGGCTGGGGCCTTACCCTCTCGGCTGCGGATATGGCAAAACTGGGTCAGTTATATCTAAATGGCGGACTGTGGAACGGAAAACCTATTGTTTCAGCAGAATGGATCAGCGAGAGCACGAAAGAGCACAGCCGCTGGATTAAGGAGAACCTTGCTTACGGGTATTTATGGTGGCTCCACGAAGAAGGCTTTGCAGCAATGGGAGACGGTGGAAATGTAATCTACGTCAACATGAAGAAAAACCTGACCGTAGCCATCGCTTCCCTGTTTAAACCCAGAGCGAAGGATCGAATAGACTTTATTCAGAACTATATAGAACCGAAATTTCAGTAAAATTTATTTCTAAACATTCAAAAACAGCCTGCCCATGGAATTTTTGTTGAATTTCCATGAGCAGGCTTCCCGTTATAAATTATTCCCGATACCCTGAGATCAGATCCGCAAATCTCTTGGCCGTCAGATGCGGCCTTGTGATAGCACTTCCGACAACCACTGCATGTGCCCCCAGATACAGGCATTTCACTGCTTCTTCCGGAGTATTGATATGCCCTTCCATCATCATATACACATCGCTGCCAAGATCCCGGCACATCTTTGCAAATGCCCTCATATCCTGGGTTTCAAAATGCTTTGTTGCCTCCGTATATCCAAACAGAGTAGGCGCCACAATATCGACACCCAAGTCGGCCGCTCTTTTGGCCTCGTCATAGTTGGAGACATCGGCAAAGATCATGGCCTCAGGGATTTCCCTTTTCACATCCGCTACAAGTTCCCATGCACGGCGGCCTTCTTTTGTCATTCGGTCCGTACAGTCCATGGCAATGATCTCTGCTCCCGCTTCCCAGACCTGCTTTGCGGCCTCCAGAGTCGGAGTGATAAAAACCTCTTCATCACCTCTCCTGATCTTATATAAACCGATCACCGGCAGATCCACTGCTTTTTTAATGGCTCTGATCTGCTCCGGAGAATTGGCCCGGATTCCGACTGCCCCTGCCCACTGTGCGGCCTCTGCCATCTTGACTACCATATCATCTGTGTAGATCGGATCTTCAGGCACTACCTGGCAGGATACGATTAAACCTTTCATAGAATCCAGTATTTTTCTCTTTTCTGCATCTGTTGTGTTCATGATTCCATCTCCTTTTATGTCTATGTTGCCCTGTACGTCTTTTCTGTCTTTTATCATAACATAAAATACACCATTTGACACCTGATCTGTCCTGTACATCATAAAATTACGCCGCCATCTACATCATCAGTATATGAAAGATCAAAATCAAGGTAATCAACAATGATATCAGCAGAATGATACGGCAGAATTCTTTCATGGCCTTCATTTTTTCTTCCGGTTTTTCCTTTTTCATCATTCAAACCCACATATTCTTTCTGCCACCGGTGCCTTTCCCCGAATAATCCGGTATGCGGCCAGAGGAATTCCAATGCATACAGCCGCAGATAACAAGACAGCTGCCAAAACCGGAACGGCCGGAATTTGAAATGGAATGTTCATGTAATTCATCGTCTGATAGTACTGATAAGTGATAAAAAGGCCAGCCGTTGCCGTCAGTGCCAGAGAAGTTCCCGCAAACAGCAGCCCCTCCCTGACCAGAAGCTTTTTCACCTGTTTTTCGGTCATTCCCACACTTTCCATGACAGCCAGAGACACCTTCCGGTTCTGGATATTTCCAAACACCGTATTGATATAATTCATCAGTCCGATCAATGCAAGAATAAGGGCAATTCCCACACCGACTCCGGTCATATTTCCCTGGGCCTTTTTGATATCCTTCATGCTGTCGATCCTGGATTCATAGGACACATCTTTAGCATAAGGGCTTTGACTCAGTTTTTTTCTGATTCTGCCTTCTGTTTCATCATCATATTCTTTTGTATACCGGATATTCAGTTTTGAAATATACGGATTCATGACGTGCTTCTTCATAAATGATTCACTGACAATAACAACTGGTGCCTTTCCTGAAGTTCTGCCATAATAACTGTCGTCGGTCATGCCTGCAATTCTTAGCTGGAACTTTTTGTTTTTATTTTCTGACAGATAAAATTTTACCCTTGCTTTTTTATCGATCTGACCGGAAAGATCCATGCCCGGCCCATAGATAATACAAATCTTACCGCTTTCAAAAAGTTCCTGATCTACCGGTTGTATGAGACTCTCATTTAAGTGCTCAAATTCCTCTTTATCAATTCCCTGCATGACAGAATAATATTTCTCCGGATGCTTTTTATAATCGCTGACATCGTCTTTATAAGGCGTATACATCCACTTCTCATAAAACTCTCTCATCCACACATCTGAGAATTCCGGTTCCCATGGGACAATGATCTTTGAACAGCGCAGCGGGTGCACTTCCCGGATATCTTTGCTCTTTTTCAATTCTTTTATCAAAGATGGTTTAAGTATCTGTTTCCATTTTTCATCTTCCTCTTTCATCAGAGTATCATTGCTGACTACTAAATCCGTGTCCATATAGTTTGACATGATCGTTCTGGCTCCGTGACTTTGGATGATCGTGATCAAACATAAAAACATCGACAGACTGGCAGCAAGGGAGAGGACTGCAATTCCTGTTTTTTTCTTGTCCTTACAAAACTGATCTGCGGCCATTCTCCACAGGAGACTTCCATTTCTTGTTTTATGCGTTTTCTTCCCTGCCGATGTAAGACGGTAATTGAGCGCCTCCACAGGTGTAACAGAAACCGCCTTCTTCATTGGCTTTCTGCCTCCGAAATAAACGGTCAGCCCCGTAATAAAAATTGTAATGAAAAAGACTGCCGGATGAAATGTGACAGGGATTGCGCTTTCCCTGATGCCGAGCGTCCGCACAATCTTCGGGATCAGCAGAAAGGATGTTAAAAAACCGAGCAGGATTCCTCCGCCCACCCCGGCTGTTCCTATCATCGTTATCTGAGTTTTCATCAATAGACGAATCTGCCTTGAGGACATTCCCACGGTCTGCATCAGCCCATAGTAACGGATATTTCCTGAAACGGACAGGTACAAAATATTATAGATCAGCAGATAGGCACTCAGGCAGGTGACCAGGACCAGACCGGCCATTCCCGCAAAGATACCTGCCGATTTCTCCGTTTCTCCTGTAAATTGAAAATTCTGCCGCTTATTCAGATGTATACTCTCCTGAAACTTCGTCCTCTGATCTTCTGTCAGTATTTTATTTTTAAATTTTACATACAGCACACCCATTTGATTCAGCTGATATCCGGTCTTGTTATAAAATGATTCTGATACATAAAACAGCTCCTGCTCACCGTATCCTTCCCATATTCCGGAAATAAGAAAGTTTTTCGTGTGAGTACCGTTCTGGTCTGTATAAGTCAGATCAAAGGTATCTCCAACATCCAGATTTTCTTTCCCGCAGTCTTTCAGGGCTGCTTTCGTGACCATCAGTTCATTTTCCTTTTTCGGATAGTAGCCTCTTACCCGCTTTCTGGCAGGCTTCATCATGACACTCCAATTCGTCTCATCACACCAGATCAGTCCGGTATGAAGTGTATCGTCTGCGTCTGTTTTCACTGCGGCGCCTGCATATGCTCCTGCTCCTGCCACTCTGACATCCTGATTATTTTTGCACTGTTTCAGCTGCTGCTCTGAATAACCGCCGTGCAGGACTGCATCAAAATCTGCGCCGTGTAAATGAATATTCTGCACCTGCTGCATTTTAAAATAGGTGCTTCCGACCGTAAACACACTGAACAGCATGAAGGAAGACAGTAAAACTGCGACGATCATCACGGCAAATTTAGGCTTGTTTCTTTTCATCGAAGACACGGCCATCTTTGTAATGATCTTCCGGTTATTATTTTCCAGCATACGCATCACTTCCTCTCACGATCCGTCCGTCCTCGATGTGAACGATGCGGTCTGAAAGCTGTGCAATATCCTGATCATGGGTAATCAGAACAACGGTTTGTTTAAACCGACCCGCTACCGCTTTTAAAAGCCCCAGCACATCATGGCTGGAAGCAGTATCCAGATTCCCCGTAGGTTCATCCGCCAGGATCATCGAAGGTTTCGATGCAATGGCTCTGGCAATGGCCGCCCTCTGCTGCTGTCCTCCGGACAGGGTATTAGGCAGCGCCTCTTTTTTCTCCTGCAGTTTCAAAAGATCCAGGATCTCATCAATGAATTCTCTGTCCACACAATCTCCATCCAGTTCAATGGGCAGGGTTACATTTTCATACAGATTTAAATCCGGGACAAGATTGTAATTCTGAAATATGAATCCGATTTTTCTCCTGCGGAAGACCGCGAGCTGTTCCCTGTTCATTTTAGCAAGATTCTTTCCGTCTATATACACCTCACCTTCGGTCGGCACATCCAGCCCTCCGATCATATGAAGGAGCGTACTCTTCCCGCTTCCCGATTTACCGATAATGGATACAAACTCCTGATCTTTCACCCTGAAGTCTACCCCGTCCAGTGCTTTCACAACGTTCGTCCCCAGCTGATAATATTTTTTCAATGCCCGTGTCTCTACTATATATGATTCCATAGATTGATCTCCTTTCCTTTGATACTGCAATCATAACTTATAAAAATCACAAACCTTTCACAGGCATAAAATTTCACAGTACTGTAACTTTCCTTCTATCACCCATTGGGCAGGTAAATCTGAAAATCGGAACCTTTTCCAACCTCAGAACAGACTTGGATATAGCCTCCCTGCATTGTTATGATCTTCCTCGCCAGATAAAGCCCCACACCGATCCCCTCCTGGTCATACACCTCCGGTTCCCGGTAAAACCTTGTAAAAATCTCTGCCTGACGCTCCAGGGCAATCCCCTTCCCGGAATCCCTGATACTGATCTTCGTAAATATCTCCTGGACTGACACCTAGATTTCAATATTTCCTTCTCTGCCGGTATACTTTACCGCATTGTCGAGCAGGTTAAAGACGGCCTCCTCCGTCCACTTTGTATCATGATGTACCACGATGTCCTCATCGCAGTCCACAGACAGGCGTATCTGCTTTTTCTCAGCTTTCAAAACGATTGCCTCAACTGCTCTTTGAAGCGTCCCGCACAAAGGTAATTTCATACAGCGGACTTCTATGATTCCTGTCTCCAGACGGGACATTTTTACCATGCTCTGCAGAAGAAAATCCAGCTTTTCAGTCTGAATCCTTATTTTTTGGAGAAATTCCCCTGCTTCTGCCGAATCCAGTCCTTCATCCAGCAAAACCTCCTCATAGAGCTTGATATTCGCAATGGGGGTTTTCGTCTGATGGGAAATATCCGAGATCAGGCTTTTCATTTTTTTCTTCTCTTCCAGATTTTCTGCGCTTTCCCTCTTCCAGATACGCTCCAGCTTCTGAAGCTTTTCGTAAACTTTATTCCACAGAGTATCTCCCTCTTCTTCTATATTTTCCGGCTCCCTGCCGCAGGTCATATCGTTCAGACACCGGATCAGACGGTCGCTGAAGAAGAAAACATCCCGTTTTAGCTTCCATATTTTTATGCCCATAAAAACCGATATGAAAAAAAGGCAGCATGCCGCTGCTGTCATGATTCCAGCCATTGATATCCCATCCCATAAATATTAGAAATATAATGATGCTCTCCGTCCTCGATCTTTTTTCTCAGACGGTTTACGTTGACTGCCAGAGCGTGTTTATCCACGAAGCATCCCCCGCTGTCCCAGATACGTTCAAGCAGCACAGCGTAGGTCAGAAGCTGTCCTCTGTTCAGGACAAACTGACGGAGCAGCCGAAATTCCGTAGGAGTAACCATACATTCTTTTCCGCCCGCCTCTACCTTTGCCCTCTCAAAATCTATCTTTAAAAATCCATCGTCAAAGAAATTTTCTCTGCCGGTCTTTTCCCTCTTTAAAACCACGCGGATTTTTTCTTTTAATATTCTGATAGAAAACGGCTTTGTAATGTAGTCTTCCGCCCCGGAACCATAGCCCTCCAGGGCATCCTCCTCCAGATCTCTCGCTGTCAGAAACAAAACCGGGACTTCCCTCTGTCCTTTCATCCATCTGCAGAGAGAAAATCCTTCTCCGTCCGGCAGATTAACATCCAATAAAATCAGTTCCATTTTTTCTTGTCGATATATGGCTTTCGCCTCACAAACCGAATACGCTGAATATATGTCATACCCCTCTTTTTTCAGCGCATAGCAGATCGTCCGGTTCAGCTCCCGGTCGTCTTCCACGATCAGTATTTTCTGCATTTTGTACCTTCTTTCCGCATTTTCATCTGTCTTCAGCTTCTATTTTATCATACAATTAAGCCAAAAGACCTTCACTCCGGTGATTATCACGATATTGTGATCTTAAAAAATAACAAAGGAACTGCTGTACATAACCGATTTCTCCGTCATGGCACAGCAGTCCCTGATTTGATTTTACCGAATTTATTTTAGTATAGAAATAACAACTTTTATTTCAGCGTTTTTAATGCCTCTGTTACAAAGGCGTGGTCTTCACTTTGAGCCATTCCGGATACGGTCACGGTTCCGATCATTCCTGTCCCGGAAACAAAGACCGGAATGCTTCCTCCTGCCTGCGCATAATCGCCTTTTTCCAGCCCATACCGATTCCACATGTCATCCTGTTTGAGATCCATTGACAATTTCATTTCGTAAGAACTTTTTTCAAAATCATAAACCGTGTTTTCTTTCCTGCGGACCCAGTCTTCGTTGTTCTTAGACGTGCCCTCCATTGCCGCATAAAAAATCTGCTTTCTGTTCTTTGTAATGGAAATGACAATCGGTTTGTTTTCTTTCAAAGCTTTCTGGTACATTTGGATACCCAAAGCACAGGCTTCTTCGTTTGTGAATGATTTGAGAACAAGTTCTTTCTGCTCCTCGTTCATCTGATCAATTAATGTTTTGATATCTTCCATGACTTCCTCCCTATTGATCTGCCGGGAATACGATTCCCATCTGTTTTCTCGCTTCATCCATGACCTTCAGCTCCAATACAGAGTACTGATTATGTATCTGCGCACTTTCTTTTGCCTCTGCCAGCCGAATGAATTCCTCTATCTCATAATACATGTTGTTGGCCTTTTTGTCTATTTTGATTTCTTCTCTATCACCGTTCCGATAGACAATCTCGATCTTTGTTGTATCCGGAATTTCCGTTATGATCATAGAAGCCTCTTCTCCCTGGATCTGGCTTGGAAGTGCGGAATTTGTAATCTTAGAGTACATAAGCTCCGCCTGCATTTCATCATACATGGCCACAATGGTTCCGGACGCATCCACTCCGTTGGAAAGTTTCAGGCAGTGAGCTGAGATTTCATTGGGCAGTCCGAACAGTTTTACCATCGGATGCACACAGTAGACGCCGATATCCATCAGAGATCCGTTGGACAGCTCCGGTTTAAATGCGTTTTCTATGATTCCTTTTTTAAAATTGTCATACCGGCTGGAATACTGGCAGTACTGGAACGTTGCCCTGCGGATCTTTCCGAGCTTCGGAAGATTTTTCTGAATTGCCGCAAAACCAGGGTCGAACACGGAACGCATCGCTTCAATGACCATGACTTGATTTTCTTCTGCGGCCTTGAACATCTGCTCTAATTCGCCGGAATTAGATGCAATGGTTTTTTCACACAGGACATGCTTGCCGGCTTTCAGCATCTTTATACTCTGTCCTGCATGGAGCGCGTTGGGAGATGCCACGTAAACTGCATCGATGTCTTTTGCAGCCGCCAGAGCATCAAGGGAATCATAGCAGTCTTCGATCCCATATTTCTCTGCATACTCTTTTGCCTTTTCCATACTCCTTGAATACACTGCCTGAACCTTAAAGCCTTCACATTGGCTCCCCGCATTCATGAAATTGTCTGTTATAAAATTTGTTCCGATTACTGCAAATCTGACCATATGATCTCATCCTTCCGTGTGGCTATTGTTTTATATTGGTTACTATTATTTTATTGTGTTGGATCTTTTTTGTCAACCTTCCCAACTTTTGTTTTCACTCTGCACAGAACAGCAATCAGCAGAAGGCTTACTTAGAGGCATCTCACGGAAAAAGACAGGAGTTACTGTAAATAGTAAATCCTGTCTTCTCTGCGTACATTCACTGATCTCAGCAGCTGGTCATGTTCTTTCCTATGCCTGTTAATCCCTCAAAATCTTTCACAAAGTCATCAATCGCTGATGTGATTGCCTGGTTTTTTACGAATCCTTCAATCACATCCGGTGCGGCTGTAGAAGCGCCGATTCCGTATTCACATAGTTCCAGCACCTGCTGAGAATTCTTAAAGCTGGCTGCCAGCACTTCTGTGTTCATTCCATTATTCCTGAAAATATCATGGATTTTTTTTGCAGCCTGAATACCGTTATATCCCATATTATCAATCCGGTTAATATAAGGGGCTGCGTAGGATGCCCCGCTCTTTGCTGCAAGGAATGCCTGCATCGGTGTATAAACCGCAGTTGCCGTCAGTTTAATACCCTCTTTCTTTAATTCCTGCATTGCCTTAAATCCTTCAGGAACAGCCGGAATTTTTACATAAGTATTCTTTCCGAGCTCTTTGACTATTTTATGTGCCTCTTCAGCAATTCCATGCGCATCCCCTGACACAGCCTGCACATGAAGTTCCGCTTCATCCCCGATAAACTCACGGATTTCTTTGAGTACATCATAAGGACTTCTTTTACTTTTAGCCAAAATAGATGGATTCGTGGTCACACCATCCACCGGATAATATTCGTAAATTTCCTTAATCCGTTCGATGTTCGCATCATCAATCATTAATTTCATGGTAAGTCTTCCTTTCAATTACAGTGTCTGCTCTGTTCTTTCAATAATATCATCCTGTGTTTTTTTAGAAAGTACATTGAAGAATGCACTGTATCCGGCCACACGGACAATCAGATCTTTATGGTCCTCCGGATGTACCTGCGCATCCAGCAGCGTTTCTTTTGACACAATATTATACTGTACATGATATCCGTGCAGTCGGTTGAAAAATGTACGGATCAGCATTTCCAGCTTTTGTTTGTTCTCTTCCGTAGAAAGCATCTGCGGCGTCATCTTCTGATTTAATAAGACACCTCCGGTTATTTTCTCTGTGGGAAGTTTAGAAACAGTTTTAAATACCGCGGTCGGTCCGTTTTTATCCGCATTATGTGCAGGACTGCAGCCTTCCGCTAAAGGTTCAAATGCATTTCTTCCATCCGGCGTTGCCTTAGTTCCCATACCCTGCCCCACATTGGCACTGATGGAAGATGTGCCGCCGTAGCGTATCCCTCCGATCGGTCCTCTCTGATAACGAGTGTTTGGATATTTCTTGATTTCATCTAAGTAAGAATCATATGCTTCAAGAACCAGCAGGTCTACATCGTCATTGTCATTGCCGTACTTTGGTACGTCATTGACCAGCATCTCCTGAATCTTCTGATTCTCCGGAGACTGGAAATCATCAAGAATCGCATTCCAGAGCTGCTCCTTTGTAATTTTCTTTTCTTCGTAAACAAGCTGCTTAATCGCAGCCAGAGAATCTGCCATATTTGCAATTCCAACCTGAAGTCCGGAAATAAAATCATAAACAGCTCCGCCTTCTTTGATGGTCTTTCCTCTTCCGATGCAGTCATCCGTAAGCGCAGAGCAGAGAATATCCGGCACATCTCTTTCAGATGCTTTATCTATGACATTCTCAACAATGACACTGTAACGGGTCATTTCTCTTACAGTCTTATCCCACGCTGCCAGCAGATCCTCATAGGAATCCATATCCTTAAAATAGCCATAGCCTTTTGTAAATCTCTTTCCACTCGTCAGATCCACGCCATTATTCATGGCACAGAGCAGAACTCTCGGAAAATTGATATAAGACATTCCCGTACAGCGGTATCCCCACTTGCCGGGAACTGCGGTCTCTACACATCCAATGGCGCTGTAATTATAAGCGTCCTCTTCTTTGACACCCCAGTTGATAAAAGAAGGTATGATAATTTCGTCATTGTTCAGTGCCGGCATTCCAAATCCAAGCTTCATAACTTCGATACATTCGTCAAAAAACTGCTTGTTGATATTTTGATGATACCGCACCGTCAGGTTGGGCTGGGTAAGCCTTGTCTGTGCAACAGATTTAAGTACTGCAAAACTTAATTCATTCACCGCATCTTTCTTATCCGGTGTCTGTCCGCCGATCGTAACATTCTGATACATAGGAGAGCCGGCTGAACTTAAGGTATGTGCCTGGGATCTTATTTTATTGATGGTCAGTGTCTTGATCCAGAGACATGTCAGGATTTCTCCCGCCTCTTCCTCTGTCATCGTTCCGTCCTGAATCTCTTTTTTATAATACGGATACATATACTGGTCAAACCTTCCGTAACTTAAAGAGTGTCCGTTTGACTCGATCTGCAGGATCAGCTGAATGAACCAGACAGACTGTACAGCTTCTTTGAAAGAAGATGCAGGTTCATACGGAACCTTAGAACAAATCCTGCTCATCTCTTCCAGTTCTGCTTTTCTCTTCGGGTCCTTCTCTTTGCCTGCTAATTCTTCTGCCAGTCTGCTGTAACGCAGTGCAAAATGATGAACCGCCTCAATCACAATCAAGACAGCCTTATAAAATTCATTTTTATCAACACTCTCCGGATCAGTAAAGTCAAGAGCATCTTTGAAAGCCTTTGTTCTTTCTTCATATCCTTTCAATCCCTCAGCCAGAAGTCTTTCATAATTCACTGCTAAATGAGCATCTCCTGCATTTAGTTTTCCTTCCATGCCGAAAACACCGGTTTCCATAAAGACACTGACTTCATCAGGAAGAAGCGCCTCACCTCTTGCGCGCAGATTATTATTCTCCCAAAATGGTGCAATCTCACGAAGCTGCTGTTTTGTTTCTTCTGTTATATAAAATACATCTCCATCTCTCTTCTCAAAGAGATCCAATTCGTTCAGAATAAATTCCATTGTGTATTCGGGAAAAATCGGAGCATTGGCATTCTTCGTTGCCTGGTTGCCGGCGATCACAGATTTGTCTTCAATGTAAATCGTCATGTTTTCCAAAATCTTCTTCAGCATAAGCGCTCTCACCATGACACGGGGCTGATTCTGATTCTCTTTATAGGCCTGAGTCGCCAGCAATGCCCTCTCAGCATCGATATAGGGTTTCTCATCCAATACTTCTTCACGAAAAGCACTCATTCTGTCTGTCAGTGATCCAAAATGCGCTTTATTTTCCATAAGCTCCTCCTTTAAATTTCACTCGGAATATGTATTTGTTTTGTTTGTAATTTAAATCTACATCATTTCCAAATATTTGTCAAGATGTTTTTGTATTAAAATTAATTATTCTTTCATTTGAAAGTTTTTATTTTCAAATCGAAACAAATATGTTATGATTTAGTCAGCAAAGGAGATTACTATGAAAAAAGCAGATTATAAAAAAACAGGTGTTGTTTTTAATATTCAAAAATTTAGTGTCAATGACGGTCCAGGCATCCGAACAGTTGTTTTTTTTAAAGGCTGCCCTATGCACTGCCGCTGGTGTTCAAATCCCGAAAGCCAGCTTTCAGAGATCCAGATTCTATGGGATCAAAAAAAATGTATTGGGTGTCATCACTGCATAGATGTATGTCCGTCCAAAGCAATTTCTTTGATTCAGGACCACATCCGCGTTCATGCAGAGAAATGCATCGGATGCAGACAATGTGTACTCGAATGTCCCGGTAAAGCATTAAAATCAGAAGGGGAAACCAAGACAGTACAGGAAGTCCTTAATGTAGTGCTGCAGGATAAAGATTTTTATGAAGAAAGCGGCGGCGGCATTACTCTTTCCGGCGGTGAATTCCTTTCCCAGCCCGAATTTGCCGCTGAACTGCTGCTTGCTTCTAAGGAAAATGGACTGCATACTTGCTGTGAGACAACAGGATTTGCTGATCCGGAAATCTTTAACGGCGTAATAAAACATCTTGATTACATACTATTTGATATGAAACATTGGAATACCGCAAAACACAAAGAGGGCACCGGTGTATCCAATGATCTTCCTCTATTTAATATGAAGCACGCCATCCAAGCAGAAAAAGAAGTCCTCCCAAGAATTCCTGTGATCCCGGGATTCAACGACTCCTTAGAAGATGCCGCCAGGCTGGCAGACACCCTGCTGAAAGCCGGAGCAGATAAGTGTCAGCTGCTTCCTTTTCATCAGTTCGGTGAAAACAAATATGATTTATTGGGTCAGGCGTATGATTACCATGATATACCGTCTATGCACAGGGAGGATTTGCAGGATTATCTTCAAACAATGATTGATTGCGGGATTCTTGCATTTTTTTAAGCAGCATGTTCTTTCATTCGTAACTTTACCTCATTGATTGAATCTTTATTTGTGGTATACTAGGAAACAAAGTAAAATATCACAATGCTACAACATACGAACGGAGTCATCATATGAAAAACAGGACAAATAAGATTTTGGAGCTTCTCACCCAAAAAAATAAAATTGAAGTATCACAGCTTTCCGAAAAACTTGGTGTTTCCCAGGTTACTGTCAGAAAGGACTTAGATGAACTGGAAAACAAAGGAATCATAAAGCGTGAACACGGATTTGCACTCTTATGCAGCACGGACGATATTAACGGGAGAATCGCCTACCATTATGAAGCAAAACGAAAAATCGCCAAGAAGGCTGCCGAATTGGTCTGTGACGGCGACACAGTTATGATCGAAAGCGGCAGCTGCTGTGCTCTCTTGGCAGATGAGCTGGCCTCTTCCAAAAAAGATTTGACGATTATTACCAACAGCGCTTTTATCGCAGACCATATCCGGGGAAAATCAAACTTTCAGATCATTCTCTTAGGCGGCATTTATCAGCAGGATTCCCAGGTCATGGTAGGCCCTATGATTCGTCCCTGTGTAGAAAATTTTCTTGTAGATTTATTTTTTATCGGAACAGACGGTTATACTCCCAAGGCCGGCTTTACCAATCGTGACCAGATGCGGGCACAGGCTGTACGGGATATGGCCCTGCAGGCCGGTCAGGTTGTCGTATTAACAGAAAGTGACAAATTTTCTAAACACGGAATTGTCCCTCTCAACCTAAAAGAACAGGTCAAGACAGTGATTACCGATGATCAAATTTCTGAGGCTTCCAAGTCAGAGCTGGAGAGCAAGGGAATCAAAGTAACATTTTGACCAGTTCTCCTGCTTGCTGTCTCCAATAAGATTCAAAAAAACAGAACGGAAAATTTTTTTGATATTTTCCATTCTGTTTTTCTTTTTTTACTTACTTATTGAATTTATTCGTCATCTTTTCTTGAGCGGCTATAGATCATTTTCTTTGTTACGATAAAGATCACCAATGCTGCAAGAACAATAACACCGCCTACCAGGAATACATTCGCATAGGTAGATGCAGCTCCCGCTTCAACGCCTGCAATACTTCCTCCTGACATTGCACCCTTTGACATGAGCTGTCCAAAGACTGCCACACCGACAGATCCCGTGATCGCCTGTACAAGGTCATTGATTCCCAGGACACGCCCTGACTCTTCCGGCGATACCGTAAGTGTTGCCGTGTCTACGATCGGTGAGTAGAAGAAAGATGTTCCGAAGTAGTAGATACATGGTGCTGCCGCCAGTGCTGCATATTTACCGTAAGGAATCGCAAACGCAATGGCAATCAGTCCGAGTCCCATGGCTGAAAGAGCCATAATGATCGCCGCAGAACGCCCGATTTTTTTGATGACCGGTCCGCACACGAATCCAAGTACTGCCGCCAGGAGGATAGACCATACAAGCAGGTTGGAAACCTGAGCAGAATCAATACCAAACACCTCAAGTCCAATGGCATTTACACCGGCGTTCAGTGTATAGCTGAAGAAGTAACCTACGAAGATAACTACCATAGTTGCCACAAATGCTGGATTCTTTAAGAATGCCGGGGTAATGATCGGGTCTTCTGCTTTGTTGATGTACACGATAAAGGCTACCAGAGTTACAACGGTTGCAACGGTCCAGAGCATATTCATGTCAGTAAAGAACATTGTGATGGCACCTGCAAAAGCACCGATTAAAGTAAAGCCCCAGCCGTCAATCTTAGCGCCTTTTGCGTGTTCATCCGGAAGGTTCTTTGAAAGCGCCGGAAGAAATATAACAGAGATCATCGGGATCGCAAACATCCATCTCCAGTCAATTTTTGTTACATACCCGGCTGCTACTACACCGAGGGCCGCTGAAAATCTGAATACTGCCACAAAAATACCGTAATAAACTACACGCTCTTTCTGAGAAATGTATTTGGACACAAGGACCAGGAATACAGATCCTGCCACCTGACCGCCTATAGACTGAAGCATACGCGCCGCTACAACCGCCCAGATGCTCACTGGCCCCAGAAGGAATCCAATCGCAGAGCCAACAGCAAATACAATAGTTCCTAAAAGGGTCATTTTCTTTAGAGAGACAAAGTCACCCAGAGATCCGTAGATAACACAGACAATACCGAGAGCAATACCCGGAAGGGATGTGATCAGAGATGCCAGTTCCGGTGTTCCCAGCTGCTGACCGATATTTACAAAGATCATTCCGAATGCCTGCTGCTCAAGAATACCAAAGATAAAGATGATCAGCACCAATGGGATTGCACGCTTTGCCATACGGTTCATTTTTTCAAATTCTGGTGTTCCTTCCGCAGGTACCGGGATACCTGTTGTTTTTATATTTGTATTAGACATTTTTTATACCATACCTTTCAATAATGTTTTTCATATTGTTTATTTACATTCCGTGTCTGCGACTCTCTTCACATATCGTCTGCGGAAACGTTCTGCATCCACATCCACACACACTGCAGCGTTCTTTGTTTCACTTAATGTACCGTCAAAATCTACCGCTGTGGCACCCATGGTAAGCGGGCTGGAGATTTCCACATCGATAAAAGCGTCTTTTGTTTCAAACAGTTCCGGCTCAATCAGATACATGGCCGCAGAAGGATCATACATCTTAACTCCCTCTTCCACATGGCCGCCGTCATAAGAACGGAACAGGGAACTGATCATTCTTCCCGTCTCTCCGCTCTCTTCCAGTTTCTCAAGGTCTTCCACTGTAAGTCTGGCCTTTCTTCCAATATCTAATCCAACCATGGTAATTGGAATACCGGAACGAAATACGATTTTCGCCGCTTCCGGATCAATGGTTACATTAAACTCTCCATAAATGCCTATGTTCCCTCTTTCTGTAGAACCGCCCATAGTAACGATTTCCTGGATTTTTTCTTTGACCTCAGGAAACGTCGAGATCAGCAGAGCGATATTGGTCAGCGGACCAAGCGTCAGGATCGTTACCTTCTCTTCTGACTCCATCAGCACCCGATATTCGCTCAGAACTGCATTTTCTTTTAACAAAAGCTCCTTGTTAGGTTCAGGAAATTCAAACCCTCCCATACCGGATTTTCCATGCGCATTTGTTGCAAATCTGTTGTCCCTTAAAAGAGGAGCCGCTGCACCTTTTGCCACCGGGACATCCTTTTTCAGAAATGTCAGCAGCTTTAATGCATTGTTTGTGGTGTGTTCAATACCAACATTTCCTGATACACTGGCGATCAGCTTCACATCCAGGGACGGCTCGGACAGCATGACTGAAATTGCCGCCGCATCATCGATCCCCGGATCCGTATCAATGATTATTTTTCTTGTTTCCATGGTGTTCCTCCTAGTATAATTAGCATAAACAGTAAATCCGCTTTTTCTTAGTCTTCCTCAAACCGCTCTACCTCATCCTTTTTCGGGATAGACGGCGCCGCACCTTCCATAGAGACCGCGATCGCAGATGCTTTCGAAGCCATGTGAAGTGCTTTTTTCACAGTTTGCCCCTGCAGTCTTGCAGCCATATAATAGCCAGTGAAGGTATCTCCTGCCGCGGTGGTATCTACCGTTTCCACTTTATATGCTTTCTGCTCTGCCACTCCTTCTGTTCCCGCATACATCGAACCGTTTTCTCCAAGAGTAAGAACGATTTCAGCATGAGGAAACCGTTGTGTAAGCTGTTTTAGTAAAACATCCTGATCTGCATCTGACTGAACCAGTGTACGCGCTTCCACTTCATTTAGAATGAAACAGTCAATGTGATTTAAATTAATATCAAAAATCTTTTCATCCATTGGAGATGGATTCAGAACAATCTGCATTCCCCTTTCATGTGCTTTTTCTACAATATACGGAATCTCACTGATTTCATTTTGCAGGATCAGGCAGTCCCCTTCGTGAAATTCCCTGAGAACCTGATCCGCCATCTCTTTTGTGACCGCTTGATTTGCACCGCCGTACAAAATAATACAGTTATCTCCCTTCCGGTCTTTCTGAATCACTGCATTTCCAGTCCTGACATCCTCACTGATCCTCAGATAGCGGGTATCAACCTCTGCATCACAGAGAAGTTCGCTTAAAAACCTTCCGTCTTCCCCGATGATTCCTGCATGATAAACATCTCCCCCTGCTCTGCCGAGCGCAATGGACTGGTTAAGTCCTTTCCCTCCCGGAAACACATCCAGCGTATTAGAGGAGATCGTCTCTCCCTTTTCTACAAAATGGCTTACGCTGTAAACATAATCAATATTTAAAGAACCAAAATTAAGTATTTTCATATTACCCTCACTCACTCGTCAGTTTTTCGAAATGAAAATGCCATCTTATAAATGCTGCGGCAGTCATCCCGATTCAGTCTTTTTATGCCTCCAATGCTGTCATCTTCACCGCGGAAAGCGATCTGGTCAAGCATCTTTTCCACTTCATCTGTAGGAATCCTGAATTCCTCAAATGATACCGGCATTCCCATGCTCCGGAAAAACTCTTCTGTTTTCAGAATCCCTTTATACGCTGCCTCCAATGTATTGTCTCCGTTCCAATCCACTCCAAATACTTCTTTCGCATAGCGGGCAAACCGTTTAGGGTCTTCCTTATATACATACCGCATCCAGGATCCCATAATAATAGAAAGTGTGGCGCCATGCGGCGTATCATACAGAGCACTTAATTCATTTCCGATTTCATGGGTTGCCCAGTCCTGGATTCGACCAATGCCGACGGTATCGTTATGTGCTATCGTTCCGATCCACATGATCTCTGCGCGGTAAGAATAATTGTCCGGATCTGCGAGAACTTCAGGCCCAACCTCAACCAAGGTTTTCAGGATTCCTTCTGACATCCGGTCGATCACTCCAATCTCCCCATCCGGTGAGAAATACCTCTCACATACATGAGAAAACATATCCACAACACCGCATGCAGTCAAAAACTTTGGCAGCGAACAGGTCAATTCCGGATTCATAAACGCGATTGCCGGACGCAGGATCGGATTGCTGACCAAAAGTTTCATTCCAATCTCAGTATTGTTTATTACACTTACTTCACTGGATTCACTTCCGGTTGCCGGGCAGGTAAGGATCACGCCTGTGGGCAGAGACTTTTTGGGCACTTCTGTTCCCGTAAAAAAGTCCCATACATCTATATCCGTCACTGCTCCCAGCCCGATCGCCTTGGCAGAATCAATCACGCTTCCTCCGCCAATCGCCAGTACCATATCTGCATGTTCTTCCTTTGCCAGAAAAATTCCTTCTTTTACAAGAGACAGTCTTGGATTCGGCAGGACCCCGCCAAGTTCCAGCGTTTCGATTCCTTCCTTTTTAAGCTGTTCCTTCACCTGATCCAAAAGTCCGGTATCATACAAAAATTTTCCATCGTCATGGTGGATCAAAACTTTTCGGATCCCCATCTGCTTTAATTCGCTTCCAATCTGATTTTGCGCATCTTTTCCAAAAACAAATTTGGTATCAATACATAAGTTAAAATCCTTGAGCATCTTTTACACACCTTCTTTTATAATTTTTTCTATTTCTGAAACATCCTGTGCACAGTATTTAGGTTTGCGGGCACAAAGCTGTTTTGTATCTCCGTCTCCGTATGTCACCCCGATACAGTCAATTCCATTTTCACATGCAGCATCCACATCACTCCATGTGTCCCCGATATAGACATACTGACTTGCCTCCAATCCTGACTTGCGCATTACATCGGTGATCATCTCACTTTTTGTTCGTTCAGCCCCCGGGAAAGAATCCGGAGAAATCCAGCCGTCGAACAATACTTTCCAGTCTTTTTGCTTAAGGATCTTTTCCAATGCTTCCTGCGGTTTCATGGTAATGATAAAATGGATCATTCCTGCTGCCCTGGTTTTCAAAAGCAGTTGGCGGATTCCGGGATAGAGATATGTATTCTGGTATTCGTTGAGCGTACGGTAATGTACTCTTACCACTTCCTCAAACATCTCATATTTCTCTTCTTCCGGCTTTGGAATGATCTGATGAAAAACTTCTTTCACCGTTTTTCCAAGATTACTGTCCCTGCCGGTAAACTCTTTGGGCAGCCTGCCGCCGCATTTCGCTGCGGCATGTTCCAAAGTAATCCATACATCCCTGCCAGTATAAGCCAGAGTGCCGTCAAAGTCCCATAAGACCATCTGATACTTCATCAGTTATAGTTTTTAAGCGTCTTATACAGCAGATCCATAAATCCCGGAAAGTCTAATTCCAGGGCTGCCTCAGCGTTTGGCGCTTCTCCTCTAAAGTCCATCTGCGGCTCTCTGCACAGATCCACAGCAGGCTCTACTCCTCTTAAATGACGATAATCACATACTGTCATTCCCCTGGTAAGCTCACCTTTTAATTCAATGTCGATGTGCATATCAGCCGCTTTGATCAGAGACGGGTCGATCAGCCATGCCACCGCACAGGCATCGTGCATATTGGCCCCTGAAAGAGATGCACTCTTAATGGTTGTATCGATGAAGAATTCTGTCAGATCTGCCGCAAAATGTGCTGCTTTCGTTCCGATTTCACGGAATTTGGCCACATGCTCTGCTGTCAGACAACACTGCCTGGTCAGATTAATTCCTGACATTTTAATATGCATTCCTGAGTTAAATACACGGTAGGCTGCTTCCGGGTCTACATAAATATTAAATTCTGCTGCCGGGGTCCAGTTGCCGTAAGTCACAGAACCGCCCATGATACTTAATTCTTTGACACGCTCCACAATTTTGGGCTCACGGTTAATAGCTGCTGCAATGTTAGTCAGCGGGCCTGTGGCGATCAGAGTGACATCATCTGTGTTCATCACAGTTTCCACAATAAAATCAACTGCATGTTGATCCTGTGCTTTGGCAGTTGGCTCCGGAAGAACCGGACCGTCCAGCCCAGTTTCACCATGAAACTGCGGTGCGGTTACAAGAGGTACGGTTGTAGGGCAGGAATGTCCCGCAAAAACAGGAATATCAGTTCTTCCCAACACTTCCAGCACCTTCAGGGCATTCTTTGTCACATTCTCTAAAGTACAGTTACCGCCGATCGTGGTAATTCCAAGCACATCTAAATTCTGTACTGCCAGCATCATGGCAAACGCGTCATCATGCCCCGGATCGCAATCTAAAATCACTTTTTTCATAACTGATTCTCCTTTACTCTGCTTGATGTTCTTCTAAAAACTTTTGTAACTGCTCTGTATCAGGAGCAGTTCTGGCACCCTTTTTTGTCACGGTATACCCGGATACCGCATTTCCTGCGATCAGGCACTCTTTAAGCGGTCTGCCCTCCAGTACTGCACGGATAAATCCGGCATTATAGACATCCCCCGCACCAACCGTATCTTCTACTTTGACCGAAAATGCAGGCGCTGCTGTTTCCTCTTGTACAGAAAATCCATAAGATCCTTCTTTTCCATTTCTCACGATCACCACACGGCCTTCAGATACAAAGGCCCCGGCATTCTTTCTCCAATCTTTCTCTTCCCCAAGATAAGCAAATTCATCGGTACCGGATCCCAGCAGATACGCCGTATATTTGATAATCTCACGCACCGCCTTCTCATATTCCGGATCCAAAACACCGTCATCCACTCTCAGGTTCAGATCGAATGAAGTAGGAACTCCCGCTTCATATGCTTCTTTAAAAATCTTGATCACCGTGTGGCGGGCAGAGGTATCATACGCCAATGACATTCCTGATGAATGCACCCAGTCCGCTTTCCGTACTTTTTCAAACGATACTTTATCTGCATCCAGCACTTTAAATGCCTGATCCACCCTGGGCCATCCCCAGAGATAGCGTTCTCCGTTTTCGTCAATAAACGCAAACACACCGACTGTATTCAACTCCGGCTCAATAATCATATCGGATATATTTACGCCTTCTTTTTGAAGATCACTTTTCACGTACCTTCCATACTGATCTTCTCCGATGGAACCGATAAAACTTGTTCCGACTCCAAGCCTTGCCAGAGCCACTGCCGTATTGGCAGAGGTCCCGCCCCCCTGAAGGGACGGCTCCGGATAATCGACCAGTGTCCGTTCTTCATTCAGAAATCTCGGATAAGGTACGATAATGTCAACGGTTGCATCGCCGACAACGATTACATCAGGCATTCTGTGCTGCCTCGATAAATGCTTTTACTCTGGCCGGATCTTTGCAGCGTTCTGTGTCTGCACGCTCATCGTCATAGTTTGTCATCGTAAAGGAGTCTACTCCGTACGGATGTGTGATATGGATAGCTTCTGCCACATTGTCTGCATCCAGTCCTCCAGCGATAATACAAGGTACATCCGTGCTTTCGATGATAGCTTTGTCGATCAGCTGGTCATGGGTAAGTCCCGTTGCTCCGATATCACCTGCTGACGGCGCTTTTGTATCAATCAGGAAGAAATCCGCTACCGGTTCATAATCTTTGATGTACTGCATAACTTTCTGCTCTTCAAGAGGCACCCCCGCAAGAACAGGAATCGCCTGCATAATCTTAAGTCCCGGGAATCTGTTTTTAAGTTTCTGTACCTGGGCCGGGGTAATGCCCTCAATATCGCCTGATAAATGCATCACATCCGGCATAGCCTCTTTTAAGTCTTCTGTAATCTCATCAATGTCTTCTGATACTGTCAGACCAATCCTGACTGCTTCCGGCTGCACGCCTTCAAAAATTTCTCTGGCGCGTTCACATGAGAGCTGACCCGGGGTTCTCTTGATCTTTCCATAAGACACTCCAAGGTGATGTCCTCCCATCTCCACGACCATCCGTGCATCCTCTACTGTTCTGATCCCATAAATTTGAATAATTACATCTGCCATTTCCTAAACCATCCTTTCTTCTAATGCTTCCATAAATGCTTCTGTTGTAAAAACTGTCTTTGTAAATCCCGCCCCCTGTGCCACTTTTGTAATCGGCGGAGGCGCAACAAAACTCTTCTTTAAGGTTTCAACTTGCGCAAACATATCTTCAGCCCTGCCGTCCAGGAACACCTCCCCTCTGCACATCACAATGATGCGCTTAAAATTCTCAACTACAAATTTCATATCATGAGAAATGGTAATACATAATTTCCCTCTCTCTTTCAATGTCTGAATAATCCTGTGCAGCCTTAGATTACCCTGCACATCCTGCCCGCAGGTAGGTTCATCAAAGATCAGTACCCCGGGATCCATCATGATGACCGCACCAATGGTACAGAACTTCTTCTCCGCCAAAGTCAGATCCAATGGATGCAAATCCAATTTCTCAGATAATCCTACAAGGTCAGCGGTCCACTCCACCCTCTTGTCGATCTCTTTCTGCGTCATCCCGATCTGCTTTGGTCCGAATTCAAATTCTTTCCTTACAGATTCCAGAAACAACTGGTCATCCGGATTCTGGAATACGTATCCAACCTCCTTTGACCACTGTGCTGTGGACCGTTTTTCAATACTCTCGTCATTGATCAGCACTTCTCCTGATGAAGGTCTCAAAATTCCGTTAAAGTGCTTTACAACTGTGGTCTTCCCGGCTCCGTTCTGTCCTATGACCGCGACCGGATCCGTTCCTTCAATCTCCAAATTAATTCCCTTCAGAGCTTCATCTCCTGAAGGATACACATAGCGGAGTTTTTTTAACTCAATCTTCATATTTTCAGAACCTCCTTCACCATTTCTATGGTCGGTCCCTCGGTAATTTCTATTTCCCGTTCCGTATAATATTTTTCCTTAAGCGCCTGGGAGAGTTTCACATAATCAGG
>NZ_FR889206.1:4893-17169 GCF_000432215.1 Anaerostipes sp. CAG:276 | reverse complement strand
GATCCCCCTTTTTACAATCTCCGGATTTCCAAAAATTTTCTTAGGT
The DNA here is from genome assembly GCF_000432215.1 of Anaerostipes sp. CAG:276. Lineage (NCBI taxonomy): Bacteria > Bacillati > Bacillota > Clostridia > Lachnospirales > Lachnospiraceae > Anaerostipes > Anaerostipes sp. CAG:276. The sequence continues at coordinate 17,123 of NZ_FR889206.1, read as the reverse complement.
TCGTCTATAGCGGCGGCTTCTCCCTGATCCAAAACCAGAATCTTGTCCGCACATCTTGCAACCCTCTCCATATCATGATCCACCATAATGACCGTGATTCCTTTCTTATTCAGATCTTTTACAATATCAAAGATCTCCTCACTTCCTGACGGGTCCAGCTGGGTGGTACATTCATCTAAAACCAAAATTTCAGGTTCCATGATAAATGCAGAACCGAATGCCACCCTCTGTACTTGCCCTCCGGACAATTCCAGAGGATTTTTAGAGAGAATATGGTCAATCCTCATGAGTTTTGATACATAATCAACTTTCTCAGCCATCTGTTCCCTCGGTATTCCCCTGTTGCCAAGTCCGTATGCCAGCTCCTCCGCCACTGTCCCGGCGGTATAGGAAAGCTGGTTAAATGGATTCTGGAATACCAGTCCGATCTTCGGTGAAAGCTCTGCAATCGTACATTCCTCGGTACTCACTCCGTCCACGATCACCTGACCAGACATTTTCCCAGCAAAATAATGAGGAATCAAACCGACCAGCGCGTTACAGAGCGTAGATTTCCCTGATCCGTTGGAGCCTATGATGCACAAAAAACTTCCTTCTTCCACCTGAAAGCTGATCTTTTTCAGCGCTTTCCTTTTTGTCTGCCTGTACTTAAAAGAAAAATCTTTGACCTCTAATACTATCCTGCCCATTTGTTCTCCTCTTCTTTTATATCAGGTTCATCTTCATCAAAACTGTAACTGCTACTGTGATAATAAAAAATAAGGCCAGGAAAATATTTACACCTTTATCTCTCTTCGTTGTTCTGACTTCCACGTAACTCGTCTGCTTTACGCCTTTCATTCCAAACCCTCTGGTCTCCAGCGTCATACCCCTTTCCTGAGCATCGGTCAGAGAGGACATGACAACTGGTCCCAACAGCGGTATGTAAGCTTTTACCCTGGCAAATATAGTTCCTCCGGTTTCTACCCCTCTTGCTTCCTGCGCCTCCTGGATCACTGCCATTCTTCTCTGCATCTGGGGAACCACATTAAGACTTGCCAATACTAAATATCCGGCTTTCGGCGGCAGACCGCTCTTTGTAAGCGCTGCTACCAGTTTCCCGGGATAGGTTGTCTTGTTCATAATATAAAATGCTCCCAGAAAGACCAGAAGTGTGCTTATGATCTTCAATGCATAGAGAACGCCCTCCAATCCAACTTTCGCAAACCCCAGATCCGCAATCACTGTCACGTTTCCTGGATGATAACATCCCTGGATAAACAAAAGCATAACTGTAACCGGCACTCCGAACCCAAACATGATCTTTGCAAATTCCTTCAGTATCCCGGCAAGACAGGCTGTCACAAATAATCCTATGATGACGGCCAGACCAAGCCATGATCCCGGAAAGATCAGCGACCCAAGCCCCAGAGAAAAGACTGCAAAGATCTTTGTCATGGGATTCAGCTCTTCGATCACCGTATGTTTTGAAATAAATGTATTTGATGTCTTTGCCATGCTAAACCTCCCTTAAGCGGACTTGCATTTTAATCTTCATCGTCTTCCTCATCGTCTGTATCCGCCGCATACTGACTCAGGAATCTCTTCGGGATCTTCTGTATAAGGATAAACGCAATGAAGAATGTAATCCCTTTATCGATCAGATTTTCAAGCATGGAGGTGGATAATACCGAAGTTATAATGTTTTTCGTAGCTGCGATCAGCGTTACGGTCAGTACTGAAGTTCCTGTCACGCCGGCTGACCCTCCGTAAACGAAAATTGTGATCACTGAGGCGGAAATGGTGTTGGTCAGCGTACATGCAAGCCATGTCAGAACAGCTCCCCAAACATTCTTGAAAAAACCTTTTTTCACCATATATCCGGTGACTGCCGCACACAAAACACTGACGATGGAATAGGGCAGATAAACAGGATTTGCCACCAGTGCCAGGAATACATTGGTCAGCAGTCCGCAGAGGGCAGATACCCATATTCCTGATAAACACGCAACAACGATCGTCCCGATCATATCCAGAAACAGCGGCAGCTTTAATGCAGAACACAGGGTCCCGCCAATCAGGTTGATTCCGACTGCGATTGGGATCAATACCAGCGACTTTGTGGAAAACTGAGCTCTGATCCCTTCTGCAAATGTCATTTTTTTCTTTCTCATAACTTCATCCTCCTTTTTCATAAATAAGTTGGAACGCATTTTAAAGCGTGACGGAAATAGCGAGAGAAAACTCAATAATAATTCTAGGAAACTATTTTCCGAAATCATTTTCTTTATTTAAAATTTATCACTGCTCTATTCATTTGTCAACATTTTTATCATATAATGTTACTTTTTTTGTTTTTTCGATCCGTTCATTGTCTATTTTGCACATTTGGCTATATTGACATATATTATTTCTTTGTCTATTATGGAATGTAGTATAAAGTTGGAGGAATTTTATGAACATAAAGGAAATCGCACAGCTGGCAGGTGTCTCTGCCTCAACCGTTTCAAAAATAGTCAATCAAAAAGATGAAAGCATCAGCAGCGAAACAAGGGAACGGGTGCTGAAGATCGTAAGGGAGTATAATTACACTCCCTATGCAGCTGCCACCGCTTCCCCTGCAAAGACATGGATCCTCGGCATCCTGCTCCGGTCTTCTGTTTCTCTGGATTCTACGCTGGACGGGATCATACAGACCGCCCAGCAAAATGGGTACAGCGCCCTTGTATATAACAGTTACTCCGACATGGAACAGGAGCTTAAAAACATTACTTCATTGTGCAAAAACAACGTTGACGGGATTATCTGGGAGCCTGTAAGCAAAGAAAGCCTCTCCCGTACCTCTCACTTTCAGGACATGAACATCCCGCTCATGACCATTGGGCCCAACGGCGGTGATAATTCGCATATGATTCCTTATGAAGAAGCTGCTTACCGGATCACTCAGGAATTGATCAGCAGAAAGCACCGCAGTATTGCCTGTATCTTAAAAGAAGGACGCCGTACTTCTGCCTTTTTAAACGGATATAAAAAATGTTTGTTCGACAATCATATGAAACTGGATAAAGATTTGATTTTTTATGATCTGGATGAATCTCTGATACATAAAGTAAATACTCACAGTATCAGCGGGATCATCTCTTCTCATTACCGGAAATCACTGGAATTTTATCAGCTTATGAATACATTAAGCTATAGGATCCCCGAAGACATCTCCCTTATTTCCTTAAAAAATGACACGATGGAGAACCTGGCTTTTCCCAATATATCCGAGATTTCCACTTATACCATGCTGAATGCTGATTTTGGTTCTTATTTATGCAATAAAATCATCACAGAGATTGAAAAACGCACGGACAAGCCACATTCTTTTGTCCAGGATTTTCATCTGGATAACGAGATCACAGTCAGTTTCCCATTTAACTTAAACGTTCCCAAGATCACAGTGGTCGGCAGTATCAACATTGATACCTACCTGAATGTACCGCAGCTGCCTCACAGCGGAAAAACTGTCAGCAGCTCCACTTCCTTTGTTTATCCCGGCGGAAAAGGCATCAATCAATCCATCGGAGCGGCAAAGCTGGGACACCGCGTGACACTGATCGGCAATGTCGGTTCTGATATTGATTCTGCCTCTGTATACAACGCTCTTAAAGAATATGGTGTAGAATCTTTTGGAGTGAAGCGGTGTAATCAGGAAAAGACAGGACAAGCATTTATTTTTGTAGAGTCCAGCGGACACTCCATGATCTCTATCCTCTCCGGCGCAAACAACATTCTGACCCCGGAGGATATCCGGAAACGAAAACGTTTCTTTAAAAATACCGGTTACTGTTTGATCCAGTCAGAAATCCCGCTGGATACCGTGGCAGAAGCATGCCGTATTGCACATGAATGCGGAGCCAAAACAATCCTGAAGCCCTCTGTCTGCGGATTTATTCCGTCAGAAGTACTTTCTGGAGTCGATATTTTAGTCCCAAATGAGGAGGAACTGAACGAAATATGCCCGGCCCAGTCAACCCTTCAGGAAAAGACTGGTGCCTTATTGGAATATGGTATAGAAACCATCATTGTCACCCTTGGTGAAAACGGCTGTTATGTCCGGACTGCGGATCTGGAAAAACATTTTCCGGCAGTTCCATTTCCGTCTGTTGATAATACCGGTGCCAGCGATGCCTTTATCAGCGCTCTGGCCGCTTATCTCCTGTATGGATATTCACTGGAAGAAGCCGTCCGGATTGCCACCTATGCCGCAGGTTTTTGTATCTCCCGGGAAGGTGTTGTTCCGTCCCTTATTGATAAACGCAGCCTGGAAACTTATATTATTCAGAAAGAAAAATCTTTGATCAAAGAACGTAAATCATCATACCGATAGGAGGAAATTATGGATTACAGAACTTATTTAAGAAACTACCCTGATCAGGAAGGACGTTTCGGCCCTTACGGCGGCGCTTATCTTTCGGATGAGTTAAAACCCGCCTTTGAAGAAATTTCAGAGGCTTACCAGACGATCTGCCACTCATCCCAGTTTATCAATGAACTCCGGAGAATCCGCAGAGAATTTCAGGGAAGACCCACACCGGTCTATCACTGTGAACGGCTCTCGAATATGTACGGAAACTGCCAAATCTATCTGAAACGGGAAGATTTAAATCATACCGGCGCCCACAAGCTGAATCACTGCATGGGAGAAGGCCTTCTGGCAAAATTCATGGGAAAGAAACGTCTGATCGCCGAGACCGGAGCCGGTCAGCACGGCGTGGCTCTCGCAACGGCGGCGGCATTTTTCGGACTGGAATGTGAAATACATATGGGAGAAGTGGATATTGCAAAACAGGCTCCAAATGTGACCCGCATGAAAATTCTCGGTGCAAACGTCGTTCCCGTTACACACGGATTAAAAACTTTAAAAGAAGCCGTTGATTCTGCATTTGATTCTTACGCAAAAAACTATAAGGATTCTATTTACTGTATCGGATCTGCCCTGGGTCCTCACCCATTCCCGCTGATGGTCCGTGACTTTCAGTCTGTTGTAGGATATGAGGCGAAAGAGCAGTTTATAGAGATGACAGGGCTGCTGCCCGATGTAGTCTGCGCCTGCGTCGGAGGAGGCAGCAATTCCATCGGCATGTTCATTCCCTTTGTCGATGAGCCGGTAGACATCGTGGGCGTGGAACCGCTGGGCCGGGGCTCAGCCTTAGGTGATCACGCCGCATCTATGACTTATGGAGAAAAAGGAGTCATGCACGGATTTGAAAGCATCATGCTGAAAGACAGAGATGGAGAGCCCGCTCCGGTCTACTCTATCGCCAGCGGACTTGACTATCCCTCTGTCGGCCCGGAGCACGCATTCCTAAATGATTTAGGACGGGTTTCCTATGAGACGGCAGACGATGAAGCCGCCATGAAAGCATTTTTTGAACTTTCCCGCTATGAGGGGATCATTCCGGCCATTGAGAGTTCCCATGCGGTTGCCTATGCAACGAAGAAAGCACAGGAAATGAAGAAAGGTTCTATCCTCGTTTGTCTGAGCGGCCGGGGAGACAAGGATATTGACTATGTCGTAGAAAACTATGGGTACGGAGAAAAGTATTTATAAGTTTTTCCGCTCAGCTACAATCTGTTTGCTGCAATCATAAATCAGGAAACCGCCCTGTGACCATCTTTGGTCACAGGGCGGTTTCCCGTCTCTGGTTTTGCGAGTTCTTCTGCCTGCATTTCTCAGCGGATACGAACTGTCTTCTGCGGACTGTAACTCCCGTAATATTTTGTTTTCCCGACCGTTTTATAAGCGCGCACTTTAACCTGATAAGATTTTTTCCCGGAAAGCTTAGACAATGTATAAGAACGCTTGGAAGTTCTTTTATACTTATAAGATTTTGTTCCTTTTTTCCGGTATGCGATCTGATATCCGCTTGCTCCTGTCATTTTCTTATATTTTAAAGTCAGCTTCTTTGACTTTTTGGATCTAGCACAGGTGATCTTTGTCTTCTTCGGAACAATATAAAATGATTTTGTAACGGTTCCGGTATAATTGCCTTTCCCGTAATTGTTACAGCTGCCGTACCCGCGTTGGTATCATTGTTGTAGGATAAGGTATAATCCGTTCCTTTCTTTAAAACAATTCCGGCATTTGTCACTGTGATATCCGGATTTTGTGCTTTTCCATTATAAGTCAAGGAAGGTATATCGCCAATATTTTCATTCGTAAGGGTATCAATCTGAGTAGTAAACGCTTTAATCCGGTTACAAAACAGATCAATAGATGTAGATACAGAATCATGCGTATCAAGCCATTTGCCATTCAACAGTAAAAAGCTTTGCTGCGGCGCAGTTTTTTCCTCATTAGCTATCCAACTGTTCCTCTTGTCTTTGGCTATAAAGATACTGCCAGAGTTCTCGGATTTCTTTTCCAATGTTACAACAACAGAAAAATATTTTCCTTGATTTAATTTTATTCTATCTGACAATTCAATTGTATAAATCCCTTATAGGCCTTAAAACCAGTAACCGGCTGTGACAAAGCTTTGGTTCCACTGTATGGATTAGAAACATCTTTCAAGCCCCTATAAATCTGGACACTGTAATTAGTGTCTGCATCAGCGATTCCCACAGAAACTGCTTCTAAATATTCAGATCTTTTTGCACTTCCGCTCTTTGCCTCAAAAACATTGGCTGCAGTCAGCATTCCTCCTGTTATTCCAACTTCACTTACACAAGCGGACCCATCATAAAAATAATTATGATCTTATGTGTCTGCTGCCATATAGTCATAAGCCACAGCAGAGTTCAAAGGCTGTTCATAGGAAAGATAAAAATATCCCCCATTACCAGATCCAGTGCCCCAGCTATTTTTTAAAATCCACGCACCATCACTTTCCGGCTTCTTTTCTCCAAACAACTCCCTTGATATACGATCATCATATCCGACAATCGTAATCGAATGATTGCTTTTATCGCTTCCGGTATAAAAGTATTGTTTATTATAACTGTCACTCGTCGCTTCATAAGAAGCACTGACAGATCCATTTTTGATAATCGCTTGTTTTATCCCTTTTATATCTCTTTCCGGAAGAAAAACTGCATCTTTTATTGCATATTCCGTATGCAAATAATTAAGTTCTGCATTTAAAGATTTTGGATAATTTACAAGATCATTGACATAGGTGGCTTTGTTTTCGTCGACGGGTCCCGGCCATTGGGACAGCGACATTGCCGTCATCCAGTTATTTCCGCCGTTTTCAAGATAATCATCTGACTTTCCTTCATACTGTCCTACTACTCTATCTTGATCTCCCTCTGTATTCTCCAAAGGATCATTCTCCCGATGATAAAAGAAATATGCCAACTGCAGTTCTGACAGATCAACCCCTTTTTTATCTGATGTTAAATCATTTTTTAAAACACTCGTTTCAGCTGTCGACATGGCAGAAAACGTCCAGCAAGATCCAAATGGATTCTGGTCTTTCACATCGGTTACATAGTTTTCTGCCCTAGCATTATAGGACTCTGGAAGGACGTCTCGTGAACGGAATTGAGCATTTTTTGTCTTTGATTCCGATACTTTATAATCAATCGTGTGATAATGATTTCCCCTCTCCTCAGAAGGTTCTTTTTCCTTTGCTTCCGACAACGTCACTTGACCAAGAAACATACAAAGTGACACTAAAAAAATAAACAGCTTTTTCTACTGCCTCCCCTGCTCCCTGCAGGGATACAACTTATAATTTACCCCTTAAACTTTTGTTATCTTGCCTGCATCCCCGCCAGCGTGTCCATTTTCTCCCTGACAAAATGGTTGAATATTGAAATCGTTCGTCCGACTCCGATCACTGCGGCCACCGTTCCAATGCCAATCCCGACGATTTTCCCCGCAAAAATCATGCCTGTCATGGCCGTAACGGAGATGTTTAATATGTCAAAGCAGTTCTTCACAAGTCCGGTTTCCTTCCCGACACAGTCCGCAATTGCCTGTACAATTCCATCTCCAGGATTTGGAATTACCCGCATGTTTAAAGACATGGCCGCACCGATCCCGGTCAAAACCACCGCAATGGCCAGGAATGTAAACCTCCCTAAAGAACTTCCGGCAAAGCTGTCCGGACTAAGCGAGGAAAGATCAGGTATCCATGCTGAAAAAACATTTAAAAATCGTGTAAAAACCAGACTCAGCGGAAACTGCAGCAAGTCCATAAGAAGCACCAGCTTTAAATCGACCTTATTTGCGTGTACAAGTATGGTGCTTTCCCTCTTCATGCTCCGTTTATTTCTGATGGTATGAAGAAGCATTTCAGCAGCCACGAAGATTCCATAGAGAACCAGCGTCATATTTCCGAAATTGAGGTTCCATATAGCTGAAATACTGTATGAAACTGATATGATCGGCGATACACCCAGGCCTGTTTTTGTATTTAAAGTAATCCCCAGAGCCAATATAAAAAGTCCCGCCGCATAAAAAATTCCCCTGAACAAATATGATTTCTTCATAAGGCTTATATCAGTCCTATTGATTCCAGCGCCATTGTGATGCCTTCTTCTCTTACGGTGCCCGTCAGCATGTCAGCCGCTTTTCCTGCTGCCCTGCTGTGCCGCCCCATCACAATGCCGGTTCCTACAGCCTCAAGCATCTCGATGTCGTTATCGGAATCGCCAAAGGCATAACAGTCTTTTTTGCTGATTCCATACCGGTCCATGAGATTTATAATAGCATTTCCCTTGGTGATCCCTCTTGACATAATATCTAAAATATTCATATCTTCAAAAGGTTTCACACACTGCAGCTCCCCTTCAAATTCCGTCTGTATTTCATCCATCAGCTCTTCCCTGTTGTAATTTATCACGATTTTCGTAATATTCTCTCCCTTTCTTGTCTCCCACGGTGCGAACCAGCGTTCCGGAAATCCAAGAAAGTTCCGGAAATCATGGTAAAACGGCTGATCATAGTGCATATAATATGTAACATCCTGTGTCTCCATATGCAGAGCCGTATCTTCTGAAAAATATCCGAAAATGACCTTCTGCATCGCCTCTTCAGAAATGTGAATATCACTGACAACCTGTCCGCCGACTTCCGTATAGGACCCGTTGCAGGTGATAGCTCCCTCAAATTTATCGATATCCGCTTCCAGAAAACGTTTGCTGCGCCCCGAACACAGCATCGTCAGATACCCGTTTTCCTTTAGTCTTCCAAGAGATTCTATTGTCTTTTGGGTTGCTTTTCTAATATTATCTGTATCGTCCACGGTCGTTCCGTCATAATCAAAGAAAACGATCCCTTTGTACTTTTTCATAAATCCTCTTTTCTAAACAAAACATGATGTATTACTCTTTTATTGTACTATGTTTAAAAATAAATTCAATACGAAGTTCTGACCCGAATCCTAATCAATCCACTTTTGCAGCACGTCTAATAAGCGCTCAATATCTACAGGTTTTGCAAGGTAATCATTCATCCCTGCACTATAGCCCATTGCCGCATCAGCAGTGAACGCATTTGCCGTCAACGCTATGATCGGGATTTTGCGGGCATCGTCTCTCTCCATGCTTCGTATGGCAGCTGTTGCATCATACCCGTTCATAACCGGCATTTGAATATCCATTAGAATAGCACTGTAATCACCCGGTGCAGATGCCTCAAAAGCTTCTTTACCGAGCTGTCCGTTTCCGGCTGAGTCTACATGCACATGATTCATTTCCAGGAGTTCTATGACAATTTCTCTGTTAATATCATTGTCCTCAACCAGAAGCACCCTCTTCCCTTCTATTCCTGTCTGTTTTTCCTCCTCATTGTCTCCTGTATCGTCTTCTTTGTCCACAGAGACAAACAATTGAAGTACCTGAAGAATCTTCGACTTAAACAGAGGTTTCGTTATAAATGCGTCGGCGCCCGCCTCTAAAAACTGTTCTTCAATTTCGGAATAATCATAAGCAGATATCACAATAATCGGCACATGCCCGCCTAAATTTTCCCGTATCGCTTTTGTGGCCTCCAGCCCGTCCATCTCCGGCATTTTCCAGTCCAGTATCACTGCAAAGAAGTCCTCCGCCGCGTTATGTGCCTCTACAACTCTGCTGACCGCCTCTTTCCCGGACAGCACCCATTCTCCCCGCATGCCTAATTCAACTAAAAGTGCAGCAGCGCTCTCGCATGTCATCCGGTCATCATCCACTACCAGTACCGGCCGGCCGGATAGTTCTTCTGTGCATACCTCTTCTTCGCCGCAGATTTCAAGCGGGACAGATACCGTAAACTTACTTCCTGTACCAATCTTGCTCTCCACACCGATCGTCCCATTCATCATACGGACGATATTCTCTGTAATTGCCATTCCCAGGCCTGTGCCCTGAATTTTACTGATTCTGGAATCCTCTGCCCTTGAAAAAGGCTCAAAAATGTGCGGCAGAAATTCTTCTGATATTCCAATTCCTGTGTCAATACAAATAAATTCATACTGACTTTTCTTTGGATTCGGTGAATACTGCTCATTGATACGCAGCGTAATCGTTCCGCCTTCCGGCGTATATTTTACAGCATTCGAAATCAGGTTCATCAGGACCTGGCGGAGACGGTCACCGTCCGCAATCACATGTTCATGGTTTATATGTCCGATACTCATCTGAAACTGCTGATGCTTTCCATTAATTAACGGCAGGCACATATCCATAACTGCCCCAATCATGTCGGGCAGACTGATCTGCTCTAACGAAATATTTATCTTTCCGCTCTCAATTTTAGACATATCCAAAACTTCATTGATGAGACTGAGCAGATGCCTGCTTGAAGTGTTGATCTTATTCAGGCAGTCCTGTATCTTGTCCGGACATTCCAGATTTGCCTGTGCGATGGCCGCCATGCCCATAATGGCATTCATCGGTGTCCGTATATCATGAGACATAGAAGAAAGAAAGTTTGTCTTGGCTGCATTTGCTACTCTCGCTGCCTGATATGCGTCCTGCAGTGCCGTTTTTTGCCGTTCCTGCTCTTCTCTCTCCTTTGTAATATCAATCCCAATGCTGTAGAAAGAATCTTTCCCGTCCCAGCTGTCTTTCGCGCTGACATAACTGAAGGTCATTGTGAGGATTTTAATCTTTCCGTCCCGGGTTACAATACGCCCCTCTGCCGCTGTATCTTCACCGGTCTCTCTGGATTTTTCCATGATCTCCACCGTGCGTTCTATGTCATCCGGATGCACATAGTCGCATTTAGACTGAAGTTCATTTTCAAACTGTTCCTCAGTATAGCCGATCATCTGCAGAAACCCTCCGCCATACCAGATAACCGTTCTTAAATCCTCGGCATCCACCCGGGCAAATCCGCCGGGTATTGTCCGTATAATGGCTTCTCTTTCCCTGTCTCTTTTCTCCAGTTTATATTCCGGACTCAGATTATCATTAGACAGTTCAATCCGTGCCTTATGCCCTTCCCAGTCAATAGTACGGTTTTTGATCAGAAACGAACGTTTCAAAACCGGATTGTAGAATTCCCATTCATAGAATTCATCCTCCGTGAGACAGTCATTATTGCAGAAAGGACAGGGAGATGTCCTTCCCTGAATCACTTCATAACATTTTCTTCCTATCAGCTGTTCTTTCGGAAGGCATAAGGTATCACAGGAAGTCTTATTGAGATACAGAAGCTCATAGGAATCAATATCTGAGATATAAATATTCCCCACATACTCATCCAGCATCCATTTAAAGTATTCTGCTTTCTTTTCCTGACGCCTGTTCTGCTCCACACTGCCTCCTTCTGACGGCAGCTCTATTTTCCGATCTGTCATAACCCTCTCCTTCAATAAGCCGGTCTCTTTCTTGCTCAAACCCCACCTTGTTCATATTATATATCCTGATTATAGCAAAGTGTTCCTCTGTCTCCACCCCTTCTGCGCAGCACTGAATTCCGATCGCATGACTCATTTGAATAATATGTTTTACCAAAATATCTCCTTTGTCTGACTTTTGATATTTTTGTATAATTCCTTTGTCGATCTTCAATATATCAAAACTTGCCATCATCAAAAATTCATAGGAAGAGTATTCTACTCCAAAGTCATCTAAAGCAATACAAAAACCATAATTCTTCAGCTGCTTAAGAAGGTAGGCCATCTGTTTTTTGTTCAATGTCTCCTGAGTCTCTGTGATCTCCAGTTCAAGCTGGTCCGGTTTTAAATCGTATTTCCCGAAAATCTTACAGAAGTTTTCAAAAAAATGGTCGTCAAATAATGTAATTCCAGAAAAATTTAGTGCAAGTT
>NZ_FR889206.1:0-4860 GCF_000432215.1 Anaerostipes sp. CAG:276 | reverse complement strand
ATCAGACAGGCTGGTGTTTTTCCACTTTGTAAGCAGTCTGCACGCTTCTTCCATGACAAAAAAATCGATATAGGAAATCAGTCTCTCACTTTCCAGCAGTGGAACAAATTTAAACGGTGATACGATAGACCCGTCTTTTTCTCTGTACCGTACTAATACTTCAGCACTGTCTATCTGTCCTGTTTTTACATGCAGCTTAGGCTGCAGATATACTAAAAACTCTTTCTTTACAATCGATCCCAAAAGTTCTCTTAATAATGGTACTTTCTCTGCGGCAATATTCTTATTTTCTCTGTAATAATCATGTTTATTAATGGTCATGAGCCGTTCTGCTTTATTCACCAGTTCCGGCAGGTCTTCCTGTACATCGCTCCACGATGTTCCAACTGAAACAATACACCGGCCGTCTTCAGACAGGCTTTTTTCCATGGCACTGAGCATTGTTCTGAATTTACTGTATTCAATCCTTTCTGTCACGATCAGAAACTCATCTCCGCTGAGGCGGAATTTCCTGCCCTCCGGAAAAAACTGTTTCATTTTGTTTGCGATATATCCGATCAGAATATCCCCATACATATGACCCTTCTTATCATTCATGATCTTAAGCCCATTGATATCCATAAAGATAACCCCTGCCGGGACCGGTCTGCCTTCCAAAAAGTCTCCGCAGTATTGTGTATAACTGTTCCGGTTTTCCAGACCGGTCATAGAGTCCTGATAGCTCATCTGTTCCAGTTTGCTTTTCAAAGCGTTTTTTGCTATTTCATTTTCAAGGAAATAGGAGAGTTCTCTCAGATAACGAATGTTATTCTTATATCTTTTGGCATCATCGATCCCCAGAAATCCTTTTATCATCCCTTTAACATACAGAGGGACAGCAAGAAGACTCTGAATCCCCTGTTCTTTTAATATTTCGTATTCCAGACTCCGGTCCTCTCCCAGATTTTCAATGTTCTCTATTCTTATATAATCCCTGGTTTCAAATCCTTTAAGCCAGAATACTGCCGCCTCGATAGGAATATTCTGCAGAAATGTTATCTGAGGTTCCACACCCTTAGCACAAATTTCATATGTATTGCGGGCAATGCCGCGCTCTTCTTCTATTTCCATAATATAGACGCGGTCCGACTGATAATACTCTCTGATGATCTCCAATACATATTCAATAGAATCTTCCAGATATCCAGAAGAAGTAAGACAATGGATACAATCTACAATACTTTTCTCCGCTGCAATATGGCAGTCATTATCATCGCAGCGAACAGGGAATCCCGCCTCCCGGACAAACTGCAGTTCTTGTTCTATCTTCTTATTCCGTTCTAAAATCTTTTTCTTTTGCAAAAACGTAGCCAAAATCTGTGAGATCAGCGACAGGGCATTTACTTCATCTTTTGTCCACAGGCGGACACCCGTGCACTCATCGAATCCAAGGAATCCGCTCAGGTTATTTTCATTCCAAAAGGCACACTGAAGAGTTGAACTTATGCCCTGTGCCTCAAATATTTCTGTCTGCTCCCGTGTCAATGTACGAATATCCCGGCAATAGAAAACCGAATTGTCTTTAAACAGGTTTTGGTAATCTCCAAACTGACTGTACGCAAGATTCTGCAGTTTTTCTTTTACAGGAACTATACCGTTATTGCACCACTCATATGTATTGGAACAGCACTCTCCGTCCTCACTGCTTTCAAAAACATATGCACGACTCACATCAAACTGCTTTCCTACAATTTCAAGAATCATCTGAACAGCCTCATCGATATCTTCCATATCATATAGAATTCGGAATACATAGCGCGCCAGATTATCCGGTCCATCTGAAAATTCCTTCTCCGAATCTATCGCCGTGCCTAAAAAAGAATATTCTGCTTCATCCACACAGAAAGATTTCTCTTTGTTATACAGTACGTATCTGCTTTTTCCCTGCTTTTTTGCCTGATAAAGAGCATGGTCCGCACACCGGTATAAGGAATTAAAATCCTTTCCATTCTCCGTGAAAGGGCTATCCCAATACTGCAGGTCACCTGGACTTCCTGTTTTTCATCTTCAAACAAATGGGCGAACATTTCCGACAGCTCTCCCGCTCTTTTTTCAGCCGCCTGTGATGAAGGAATATTCTTCATGAATATGGCGAACTCATCTCCTCCGATCCTGCCCACAATATCGCTTTCCCTCATGAGCTTTTTCATTCCCGAAGCCATTTCTGTGAGTACCACATCTCCCAGCATATGTCCTTTTGTATCATTGATCTGTTTAAAGTTATCTGTATCAATCATAAACAGAGCACACTGATTGTCTGAGTGCATCTCAAGATAACGCTTTATCCTCTTCTCTGTCTCTTCCCGGTTATATACCCCTGTCAGAGCATCTTTTTCTGCCCGATACCGCAATTTCTGTATTCTTTGTTTCTCCTTCTGAATATTCCAGACACTTCCAACTGCCTTGACAGGCTTTTTCTGTCCGTCATAGCGGATAATCGCATAGATTCTGCACCAGGTATACCTTTCCTCAGAATCTTTCCACCGGAATTCTGACATAGAGTATAGATTCCCCTGTCTTACCCGGTTCCTGAACGCAGCCAGTGCCGGAATATCTTCCGGATGGATCCGAAGAAATGTGCTGTCAGCCTGGTCTGTGTCAAAACACACATCTCTGATACAAACTTCTACTCCATTGCTCTGCGTACATGTTATCCTGTCTTGTTCTATATCCCATTCGAAAATCATTGCTTCTGACAAATCTATAGGGGACCCATCTGCTGCCATACAACCGATCTTTTCTCTGTGTGTCATCTTTGTCTCCCCCTTATTTCAAATAATACCCATGCACTTACCTTGTTCATATTATATCATATATTGTCTCATCCAGGTGAAATATCATCCTATCCAATATGATTTGTGATATTATAATGACAGCATAATTTTCACGAACCAGACCATCGAGAAAGGAATCAAAGTATGTCTAATTACCACAGTCAGGAACAGACCATTTACCGCAATCTTTCAGGTAAAATACAGATGGGTTTTTACGATAATGGAGAGCGGTTCCCTTCTGTTAAAGAGATTGCTGATCGTTTCCATGTCTCTTATTGTCCTGCACAGAGAGCACTCAAACTGCTTGAAAAGGATGGACAGATAAAACTTTACCGCGGAAGTGCCACTGCAGTTTTAAAGAAACCCTATGAAAATTATCTTGAAAGTAATGTTTTTAAACGGCGTATAAAATCAGTGCTGGATTTATGCCACAGTCTTGAGCTGATCTCTCCGGCACTCTGCACTTATAATATTCAGCATTTTAAAAAAGCATCCTCTTCTCTCTGGTTAAAAAAAATTGCACAGGGACAGCATGCCGGACGCGGTCTTTACCAGCAGTTTGAACGTTCTCTGCATTTGCTGGGCAATCAAACTGTACTCAGCCTTTATTATGACATCAGTTCTTTTTCTGGGAGTGCATTTCTGGATATCTTATATTTAAAATACGGAAAAGAAAAAGCGGATTCCTTCCTGCAGCATATTGCCTCAGAATATGCAGACTGTATCCGAAATCAACATCAGGACACTTCGTTTGTTCTTCAAGAAAAACTGGAGAAATTATGCGGCACATTTTTTGATGCCATCAAAGATTATCTCAGAAACACAGAGTGCGATGCGGATTCCAAAGCGCAGGAATTTTTCAGCTGTGAGCCCCGCAAAGGGCGTACCCGCTACTGTGATGTCGTTGCGATTGATATGATCTGCAGAATCAATCAAGATGTCTATCCTGTCGGCACACGGCTTCCTAACAGTCATACTTTAGCAGATATTTATCATATTTCCGGGATTACTGTCCGGCGAACGATTGCTCTTCTTAATAAGCTGGGCGTCACAGAAACAGTCAACGGGGTGGGTACTTTTGTTATTTCCCGGGGCGGACCAGATATTCCATATAAACTGAAGGACTTGACTTTGGATGACAATATGAGAAACTTTTTAGAAGCTCTGCAAATTCTGGCGATCATCAGCGTTCCGGTTATGCTTGTATCTCTCCCACATGTCCCGCGTAAAATGCTGAAGGAACTTTTTGCGGCTGCATCCATACCCGATGAAAAAAAATCTTTGGTACATGCGGTCAGCATCGGGCTGCAGTCTGTAATCAGGTACTGTCCCTTTGCGGCTGTGCAGGAAATTTACAAAAAGCTTACGCTCCTGCTGTTAAAAGGAAGTATCCTTCGCCTGGAAGAAACAGGTGCTGAACCAGTTACCGGATGGACTAAGATTTCTGCGTCTATTCGAAAAAGCTGCGCCCATTCAGACTACGAACAGCTCGCCCGCGCATTCCAAAGTCTTTTTCAGAATAATTTTGCTTCCTCAAAACAGCTTCTTTTGGAAATTGGCGTGGAAGGTGTCGAAAAAATCACCGGATTTTAACTATATATACAGAGAGAGGAAGGCAGTTTCAGAGATAATGTGCCGCTCTCTTTTTTCCTGCCGATGCTGCGGTGCTTCTATCTTTTTTCTTTCCGCCATAAGATCAAACTTCAGGCACAATATTTTCTCCGGTTTTTTCACCTTCTGCGGCTGAACCATCTTCCCCGGATCCTGCAAAAGTGCCGGTCATTCTCATCCATACGGATTCCCGTGATTCACCGGCCTGCTGATCTCATACTCTGCATATTCCCTGCTTTTTATTACTCTCCTATCTAAGATTTAAATTCTGTCTTCCTAATTCTATTCCTCATATTTTTAGCCGATCGTTTTTATTTATTTAACAATATCAAACCAAACACAAATGCACAGGAAGTAAATTCATTCATACAGTCCTGCTCAATTCTAAATTTTCAATTATTCAATTTTATAATTAATATATTTAATTATTATATTA